>DMJC01000262.1 GCA_003451915.1 Clostridiales bacterium | reverse complement strand
CCGAAAAGCATATCTTTCTGGCAGATATCACACTTTGCCATTTGTACACCTCCTTGCGTCTTTAAGATAAAACGCGCAGATGAAATATTACCATAATATCCGGACTTGCGCAAGTGGTTCACGGATATTCGTTGCCCAATATTCCTGAATCGTTCAATTCTTTTTCTTGTCTTTTTCGTAGCCGGTCAGACCGTTGCAGATGGCCTTTGTCGGGCAGACGCCGATACATTTGCCGCAATGCGTGCACTTTTCCGGATCGATTACCGCCAGCGGCCCTTCCATGGTAATAGCACCAAACTCACAGACCTTGAAACAACGCTGGCAGCCGATACAGCCGACTTTGCAGTTTTTACGGGTCTGGGCTCCCGGCCATTTGTTACGGCAACGAACCGTATAGGCGTCCTGATGTTTGGTTACGATGCGGATCAACGATTTAGGGCAGGCAGCGACGCACAAGCCGCAGGCAGTGCATTTAGCCGCGTTGATACGGGCGATGCCATCCACGATGTCGATTGCATCAAACTGACAGACGACTTTGCAGTCGCCAAGGCCGAGGCAGCCAAAGGAGCAGGAGTTCGGTCCGGAGAATAAAATAGTTGCTGCTGAGCAGGTCGGCGTTCCAGTGTATTCGTAACGCTTGGAAGTGTTTTCACAGGTTCCCTGACAGAGAACTTGTGCTACCTTTGGCATGAAATCCGGTTTGGATAAACCCAGCAATTCAGCTAGTTCTGCAGCTGTGTCAGCACCGCCGACCGAGCATTTTCCAGCGTTGGGTTCTTCTCCTTCATGTAAAGCCGTTGCATATCCCTCACAGCCTGAATAGCCGCAAGCGCCGCAGTTGGCTCCTGGCAAAAGACCTTTGATTTCTTCAAGCCTGGTATCAACTGGAATAGAGAAAATTTTAACTGTGATCATGATCAGTACGCCTAGTAATAATGCGGATCCTCCGCCGATTGCAATCGGAATGAGTACTGAAGTCAGATTGGATGCCATCAAAATAGTTATTAACATGCTAAACTCCTTGCCGGCTGATGTGTCTTATTGTCCGAAGATCCGTTCAATCAGGCCTTTGAAGCCAAAGAATGATATCGAGACCAGAGAGGCGGCAATCAATGTTATCGGCAAACCGCGCAGTGATTTGGGAATATCTGCTTTGTCTACCCGGCTGCGGACACCGGCGAACAAGAACAGGGCCAGCATGAAACCAAGACCGGCACCCAACGCGTTGATGACCGATTCCAGGAAATTGTAAGACTCGTCGATGTTCATGATCGTGACACCCAGCACGGCGCAGTTCGTCGTGATCAGCGGCAGATAAATGCCCAGGGCACGATAAAGTGCCGGGATGGATTTCTTGAGGAATGTTTCAATGATCTGGACCAAGGCAGCAATAACCAGAATGAAAATGATCGTCTGCAGGTATCCCATGCCTAAAGGAGCCAGCAGATAAAAATAGATCGGCCAGGTCAGCGCTGAGGCAAGCACCAGGACGAAAATAACCGCTGTGCTCATGCCCATTGCCGTTTTCAGATTTTTCGATACGCCCAGGAAAGGACAGATGCCTAAAAACTGAGAAAGAACGAAATTGTTGACGAGAATGGCACTGAACAGAATAATCAGCATTTCGGTCATTGTCCATGCCCTCCTTCGATGTTCTCACGGGCTTCCTGACGTTCGCGGGCCTGTCTCTCCAGACGCTCAGCCGGTGATTCGCCCATTGGCCCGTCACTGAATCCGCAGCCGCCGCAAAGCGCGCAGGCCGACTGATCATTGATGGCTCCGGCGCAGAGAACTGTTTCCACATTTTCTTTTTTGCCGTACTTGGTGGCCAGTTTCTGCGCGAGCGCAACCAGGACACCGAAGACAAAGAATCCGCCCGGCGGCAGGATAAAGACCAGAACAGGTTCGACATAACCGCCGGAAGAAAGCATCGGCAGCGGAATATCCATAAAAGATCCGTTACCCAGAACTTCGCGGATTGTGGCCATGCAGAACAGCGCAGCGGTGAAACCTATGCCCATTCCGGCACCGTCGACGATTGAAGGCAGCACCGAATTCTTGCAGGCAAACATTTCAGCCCGGGCCAGGATGATGCAGTTAACCGTGATCAAAGGCAGGTAGATACCGAGCGCAGCATCCAATGCGGGTAAAAAAGCCTGGATGATCAGCTGGACGATTGTGACAAAACCGGCAATGATGGTTATAAAGGCCGGGATTCGGACTTTATCAGGTATAAAGCGACGCAGGGCTGAAATAACAAGATTTGAGCCGATCAGAACAAAGGTTGCAGCAAGGCCCATACCGATTCCATTGATGACGCTGGTTGAAATAGCCAGCGTCGGGCATGTGCCGAGGATCAGCCGCAACACAGGATTCTCGATCACCAGGCCCCTTGAAAATACTTTGCTCAGAGATACTTTCTTCGGCGGCATTCAGTTCACCTCCGTGATTTGTTGCTGATAGAAGGACAAAATCAGATTGACAGCATTCGTAACTGCTCTCGATGAGATGGTCGCACCTGTGACTGCATCAATCCGGACTTGGCTGTCAGTCGCTGTCTTAACCGAAAAAACCGATTTAACATCCTGAGCCAGGAATTGTCCGAAGAACGACTGCCCGGCAACCTTTTTACCCAATCCGGGTGTCTCGCTGTTGTCCAGAATTTTCAGACCATCGATTTTGCCGTCTAGTCCGATGACCGCAAGAACGGGAACGGGACCGCCGTAACCTTTCGACTGTGCTCCGATCAGCCAGGCGATTGCCTGACCATCTGCAGACATGGCCGTAAACGCTTCGGTCAAGCCGGCTGCAACCTGCTCATCGTTCAGCTGGATTTCTTCAAAGCTGACAGCTTCCGGGCAGAGCTGGCGACGATTGGCATTGGCGGTTATGGCAGCCTGCTCGTCGCGGGCCGCCTGGGTTGAAACAAAGGTCAGAGCTACCAGCCCGGTGGTGACCAGACAGATGATGCATAGCATAATCGCCGGCATGATCAGACTATTTTTTTGCATGGCTGACACCTCCGAATGGGACCGGACGGGTCCAGCGGTCGAGATGAGGAACAAGGATATTCATCAAGACGATTGAAAATGAAACACCTTCGGTCATGCCGCCAAACAGACGGATCAGACCAGTGAGCAATCCGCAGCCGATCCCGAAGATCAGCTTTCCTTTCAGGGTCAGCGGCGAGGTGACATAATCGGTCGCCATAAAGAATGCGCCCAGCAGCAGACCGCCGCTCATAATATGATAAAGCGGGTCCTGACCGGCAATCGCGGTCATCGCTGCAACAACTGCGACATAAGATAAGGGGATGATCGGGTTGATGACCCGGCGGACGATCAGATAGATGCCGCCGATCAACAGGGCGATGGCTGACACTTCACCGAGGCAGCCGCCCTTGGCTGTACCCAGGAAAAGACTGAGATACCCCGGCAGCTCGCTGCTGTTCTGCAGCAGATAAAGCGGCGTTGCCGTTGAGACCAGATCAATGGCCAACAGACTGCTGCCAGCCGGTTTGACAACAAATGCCGTCATGGCGGCAGGGAAGGACAGTGTCAGGATGATCCGGGCTGCTAATGCCGGATTGACAAAATTCTGGCCAATACCGCCAAACATCTGTTTGACGACGACAATGGCTATAAATGCACCGACAACCGGAAGATAGAGCGGTACCGATGCCGGCATATTAAATGCTAAAAGCAATCCGGTGACAACAGCGCTGAGATCGCCGATGGACTGTGTCCGTTTCATGACCCGGCGACAAAAATACTCAGCTGCGATGGATGCGGCGACTGTTGTCAAGGTAACTTCTACAGCCGGCAAACCGTACAGCAGAAAAGAGGCGATAAATGCAGGGATCAGGGCAATAATCACATCAAGCATCAGGCTCCTGGTTGATGCCAGATCGCGAATATGCGGTGAGGATGAGACTTGCAGTTTCATTTCCGGGCAGCCTCCTTTGCTTTTTCAGCGGCCAGCGCAGCACGAAAGGCCGCCTTGCCATCACGGATGCTCTGGACCAGATAGCGCTTGGCCGGGCAGATGAAGCTGCAGCAGCCGCATTCGATGCAATCCATGACATTGTATTCACGGAGACTGTCGATGTCATGTTCACGTGACGCGCTATCCAGTGCTGTCGGCATCAGGCGCATCGGACAGGACATCACACAGCGGGCACAGCGGATACAGGCAGATTCTAACGGAATCTCCGCTTCAGCTTTATCAAACATCAGGATCGCGTTGTTGATCTTGAGGATTGAAGCGCTGGTGCGGTCGACAGCGATGCCCATCATCGGTCCGCCCATGATGACTTTGCCAGGCTCACCTTTATAACCGCCGGATGCTTCAACAAGATCGGCGATCGGTGTACCGGCCGGCACGTCATAGTTGCCGGGATTTTTCACGATACCGCCATCCAGTGTGACGGTCCGGCGTACCAGCGGCATGCCGGTCTTCAGTTAACTGGCGATAAAAGCAACCGTTCCGGTATTCAGGACCATGACCCGCACATCGTGCGGCAGGCCGCCGGAAGGGATTTCACGGCCGGTCAAAGCATAGATCAGCATTTTTTCAGCACCCTGCGGGTAACGGGTGTGCAACGGAACCAGTTCGATGGCCGGACTGCCCGCCGGACGTTGTTCCAGCGCTTTCCGCAAAGACGCGATGGCTTCGGGTTTATTATCTTCAATGCCGATTCTGGCCAGCGGAATGGCCATGAACTTCATAACCTGTTCGATACCTTCGATAATCGCTGCAGGATTTTCAATGCACAGCCGATTGTCAGATGAAACGTAGGGCTCACACTCGGCGGCGTTGATGACCAGGGTATCCGGTTCCTTGCCGGCCGGCGGCTTGAGTTTCAGATAGGTCGGGAAACCGGCGCCGCCGAGGCCAACAAGACCTGAATCACGTATCGCCTGAATGAAATCATTGCGATCGTTGACCACGGGCGGAACGACACTGGCATGTATGGTATTCTGGCGATCATTGTCAATGGTCACCACAGTCATCAGCTGACCGCTGTAGGCGACTTCATCGGCGATAGCCCGGACCTTGCCTGAAACGCTGGCATGGATCGGCACCGCCATCGGCGAATCGGCCTGGCCGATCAATTGGCCGATTTCAACCAGATCACCGGCTTTGACCAGACAAACGCTGGGTGGCCCGTTATGCATGATCATGGGAATGCGGATGGTGGCAAAATCATCCAGAACGACAGTTGCACAAGAATGGGTGTTCTTGCTGCTTCTCGGATGGGTGCCGCCGGAAAAACGCGCTGGCTTAAACACGAAAATACCTCCTGGTTAGCAGGTCTGATAAAATATCATAAGCACTAATATAGCACATTATTACCAGAATGAAAGAATGAATTATATATAATGATGAACAATTATTTTAGAATTCTACCTATTAATGCAGTGGTATAAACAATAATCTGGTAATAGTTAAAATTTTAACAAACTATTTGAAATCACTCAGCATATCAGCTTATTGACCTGGAATAGATTAAATGTTAACATATGAACAGATATTCATATGTTGTCTGGAGGAATAAATATGCCTGGTTATTGTTGTGAATCTGATATCCGGCATCCGGAAAAAATAGCCAGAGCGCAAAAGGCTATGCCATCTGAACTGGAACTGCTCGATGCCAGTGAATTACTGAAAGTGCTGGCTGATCCCAACCGCATGCGCCTGATCGCCGCGCTGCTGGAAGTCGAGCTCTGTGTCTGTGATCTGTCAGAATTTCTTGGCCTCAGCCAATCGGCTGTTTCCCACCAGTTGCGTATCCTGCGGCAAAGCCGCCTGGTCCGGCATCGCCGCGACGGTAAAAACGCCTATTACAGTTTAAAAGATAATCACGTCGAACAAATCGTCCAGACAGCCCTGCAGCATGTTCGTGAAATGTACCAGCCAGATGCGGAAGAATGAAGGTGAGACTATGAAACATACCGGTCAACAGGACAATACTTTACATCTGACCATCAAGAACCTGGGTTGTGCCAGCTGTGACGCCTGCGTTCTGGATGATCAGCCCGCACGGCAAAGCTGGCACCAGTCAATACCCTGGCCGCGCGTGATCCGGCTGGCTGCCGGCCTGCCTGTTTTTGCCATGGCCTGGCTGATTCAGGACGGCCGATTATTTTCTGCGGCACCTTCCTGGACCNNATTTATAATAACCTGGCTGGTTTTCGGATATGATGTACTCATCGAGGCTATCATGAAATTGATCCGCCGCCAGTGGTTTGACGAAAACTTTTTAATGTCGGCTGCCACCATTGGTGCCTTGGCCATCGGCGAATATCCTGAAGCAGTTGCTGTCATGCTCTTTTACCAGATCGGTGAGATCTGCCAGCAATTGGCAGTTGACCACTCGCGACGCTCGATCAGAGCCTTGCTCGACATCCGGCCGGAGCAAGCCTGGCTGCTGAACAGTCAGGGAGCTGTCGCAGCAGATCCCCGTTCAATTAAGATTGGTGACCGGATCATCGTCCGGCCGGGTGAACGTATCCCGCTTGACGGGCGAATCATCGAGGGTGAATCGGCACTGGACACAGCGGCGTTGACCGGCGAAAGCCTGCCCAGACCAGTCGAACCGGGCGATGAAGCGCTGGCAGGCTGTATCAATGGCAGTGGTTTATTGACCCTTCAAGTCGTCCGCCCCTTTGAAGAATCAGCAGTCAGCCGCATTTTACATCTGGTTGAAGAGGCTTCAAGCCGTAAAGCCACAGCCGAGCAGTTCATCACTCGCTTCGCTGCGGTCTATACGCCGATAATGGTCGGTCTCGCTCTATTGATTGCTCTCTTGCCACCGCTGATCTTGGCCGAACCTTTTTCCGGATGGATCGCCCGGGCTTTGATTCTGCTGGTTATTTCCTGTCCCTGTGCCCTGGTGCTTTCAGTACCGCTAAGCTACTTTGCCGGCCTCGGTGCGGCATCAGCGCGCGGCATCCTGGTCAAGGGCGGCACCTATCTTGAAAAACTGGCAACCGTAAAAACAGCTGTTTTTGATAAAACCGGCACATTGACCGAAGGCCATTTCACGGTCAGTGCGGTCGAAACAAGCCAAAGCTGGAATAAACAAGAAGTCCTGCGGCTGGCCGCCCTGGCTGAGAGTCATTCCAGCCATCCGATCGCCGATTCTATTATTCGAGCCTGGCAGGAACAAGGCCTGGGCGACATTGACCCGTCTTCGATTGATGACTATCAAGATCTGCCTGGCCGGGGTGTAAAAATGACTCTCGGTCAACAAAAGGTCTTACTGGGCAATGAACGTCTGATGAATGAGTATGGCGTTGTGCTACATCGTGATAGCAACAGCATTTTGCACGATGGTACGGTCCTCTACCTGGCTGTCGCCAGCTCTGCAGACGAATTTCAGCTCGCCGGGATGGTTCATCTGGCCGACCGGCTGAAAAGCAATGCTGCTGCTTCGATTGATCGCCTGAAAGAACTCGGTGTCTCCCGATTAGCTTTGCTGAGCGGCGATCGTCGGGCTGCTGTACAGAATGTCGCATCGCAGACCGGTATCGGTGAAATATTTGCAGAAATGATGCCAGGTCAGAAAGTTGCCATGCTGGAGTCAATCTTCGACAGCCAGACCGAACCGGGCAGTATTATTTATGTCGGGGACGGCATCAACGACGCG
>DMJC01000185.1 GCA_003451915.1 Clostridiales bacterium | reverse complement strand
CGTTGGGGCTTTGTATCTGACTGTGCCGGCGGCGATATTGTTTACGCGGATTCAGAAACAGTTGATTGCCCAACACAAGCGCTGCCGCCAGAAAAACGATCGCCAGTGTCAGAAACAGCTGGCCGCGAAGGACGAAAAACAGCACTGCGGAAGTTATCAGCAGCACGACCAGCCCGAAAAATATGACAGGCAAGATCACACGGTATTGCCGGCGCGGGCAAAGGTTGAGCCATAGATAATCACGAACGACTTGCTCGGTATATTGTGTGCTGGCTTTTAAAAGCATGGGAAACCTCCGTGTTAAGTGAAAGGTGAAAGGTGAAAAGTAACAAGTAACAAGTAACAAGTAATAAGACGTGTTCACGCTTTCGCGGAGCGACACCTTTAACTTTTCACTTTTCACCTTTCACTATATCATACGGCCAATCCTGAATTCCACCGAGATCGTAGATTTTACTATATCCTAGGCCGGCAAGAACTTCAGCGGCGATGGCACTGCGACGGCCAGTACGACAGTAAACAATGATCGGGGCTGCTTTATCAGCTGGCAGTTCACCGGCCCGGCCTTCAATCTGATCATAAGGTAACAGAACACTGCCAGCTATATGTCCTGCAGCGTATTCTTCCGGTGTGCGCACATCGAGCAGCAAAACATCAGGATTACTTTCCAGCATAGCCTTGGCATCAGCTGGAGAAATCAGCTGAATAATGTCCGCTGGCTGTTGAGTCGTATTTGATGTGTCACCAGGCTGTGTTGATGATGCAATCGGGGTCGATGGGCTGGTTGTAGAGCCGGTCGTCGGTGATGTTGCTGGTGCAGAACAGGCTGATAATGCGACTAATGTAAAAGCAAGAATAAAAATAATCCCAAATAAAAGGTTCGATTTTTTCATGGCAGATCCCTCCAAAAGATGAGCTATGAAATTATCATACAGAAGAGGTGGCTTGCCGTCTGTTACCTCGGTCACAAATAATTTGTTGAGAGGCTAGTGCATCAGCTTTTTTAGTACATCTGAGTCTATAACCTAAAATGTAACAATGGCTACATTTGAACTTATACGCTGAGCTCATAGTATGATTAATTAACAAATCATATAGTAAAAAACAGTTATTCGAAAATTCCGAATAACCGCTATATCAAAGTCCATTGATAGATTAATACATGGGTTTTTGATAATTATCTACTTGATCATGTGAAGCTTGCTTCACCCTTCACCTTTCATTTTTCATTTTTCATTCTTCATTCTCTCCGGCCACAGCATAGGCGGTACAATTGGATCTTTGCCATATTGAGCATAAAGTTCTGGCAATATCTTGGCGAACGTCGTATACTCATGCGCTAAATGCGAGGCAAAATGGCGGCCGTTTTCGGCAGTCACCGTTTCGTCCGGCGCAATGACATTGGCGACAGCACCGTTTTCCAGCCAAAAGCCAGTCCAGGCAAAAGACCAGTATTCAATGCCGCCTTCGATCGCCCGGACCATGTGTACCATGGTGAATCGGCCTTTGGGAGAGTCAGGCGGGTCGCTGTGCAGGCGGATGCGGCCTCTGCAGCTGTTGACGGCCAAAATTACCGGGTTGATGTCACAGGCTTTGCCTGGGAAACCCAGTTCAGCGTCTGAATAAGCATCACCCAGGAAAATGTCAGCCATGCCGCCGCCGATATCTTCAACAGCCAGTCCATCATAGTGTTCCAGGTGTGAACCCGGATGCCAGATCTTGTAACGAAGGTGGTCGCCCAGCACCCACGGGATCCACCAGCGTACCATGTTCATGTCGACGCCGGGCATCTTCACAACTGTGCAAGAATAAGCGCCACCCTCCGGTAAAGCGCAATAGCCTGATTTGGGTTCAGGGCAATCTGGTTCAAGTAAAGCAGCCAGATTGTCCAGACGGATCGCCAAGGATGGATCCATCGGATTGCCAGGCTGAACAGCCTTGAGCAGTTCGTCCGGCGGCGTCAGCCGGCCACGGTAATAGTAGCTTGCGTAAGGGCGAGACTGCTCTTCCGCGGTCAGGGGCGGCAGATCTTCAACCCGATAGTTATCAAAATCGATCATAATTATATCCTCCCCTAAAATGCCTTCATGCTGGAAATCAGACTGGTTTACACGTCCAGCCAAAGCTTTTCCAGCATGTTGATATGCCGGATAATCTGCTCTTCTTCACTTATGGACGGATCAAAATGACCGCCCTCGTACTCAGATGCGATATAGCCTTTGTAGCCTTCTTCCTTCATGATCTTGACGTAGCCCGGATAATCGATGCCCGGGCAATTAAGCTGCTCATCGACATAGAAGAATTTGCCGTGCATATATTTGGACCATTTCAGCAGTTTGCGGAACCCGGCATAATCGGGGTGTGTCCGGTAATACGGTGTGCCCATGCGAGCGTCCGGCCCGATCGAGAAAATGGCTTTGCGGGCGACATGAACATCGACTTCGTCACCACCCTGGTCCAGGATCATCTTGACCAGATCATTTTCGGGAATCTCGGTCGTCGCATAGAGCCGGTTGATTTTCAGCAGGAGGTCTTTGTGGCAGATATCGTCCGGCAGCTTATTCAGGACCGTAGCCGGGGCGCCGGAGGCAAAGGCGGAGAAGTCCAGGACAATACCCAGGTAGTCAGAATTTTTCCGTTCGAACAGCTCGGCATACTCTTGAAACACCGGTGTGGTTGGTGACCATGGCCCGTGTAGTTCGATCGCCAGATGCACGCCGAGTTCTTCGGCATAGGGCAGCAGTTTTTCCATGGTCGACGGCAGCAGCGCATCCTGTGACCGGACAATGGAAAAACCCATGCGCCGGGCATATTCCATTTCATTGATCGTGCCGGTCATTCGCTCAGCTTCGGTCAGAAATCGGCCTTTGTGCTTGCCGCTGTCAATGTAAATGCTGTAACAGACCGGCACCAGGTTATTTTCAGCCATCTGGCCGCGGAAATAATCCATCCATTCTTCACTCGGGTTGGGATGTCCGGGAATCATCTGCGGTGAAACGATCTCAATGCCATCGCCGCCGATTTTGCGTGCCTTTTGCAAGACCTCTTCGAATGAGCTCTGCCCCTGGATATATTTCATGCCAAAACCATAAAGTGTGATGCTGTGTTTGATATTGCCCATCGGTAGGTCCCTCCTCAATGAATCGTATAAATGATTTCGTCGGCAAGAATGGCCGGCTGATGGAATTCAGTCGCAACATCATAGCCCTGCAGGCCTTCGCCGTAAGAATGGCCAAAATCGGCGCGTTTTTTAATCGTAATCTCGAATTTGTGATCGCC
>DMJC01000112.1 GCA_003451915.1 Clostridiales bacterium | reverse complement strand
ACCTTGACCTTATCAAACGGGTAGACCTCACCGTAGATAAATTCTTGCAGCAAGGGGATCATTCCGTTGAAGTCGCAAAGGTTGACCCATTCTGAACCACTGTATTCTTTAAAATAACCTTCAATAGGAATCTGAAGCTGGTTAATCTCTCCACTGAGCGCCGGCACCATATTGATGCCGATTTTCAGGATCTCATCGGATGACATGTTAGTCGTGATCAGGCCAAGGCCGGCTGCCATCATTTTGTTCTTGGTGCCCAGGTCAGCAGCCAGAAAAGTGTCCAGCAAGGCCTGAATTACCGCCCGCTGCCGTTCCATGCGCTTATAGTCGCTGTCGAGTTTCCGGATCCGGGCATAACCGACGGCCTGCCGTCCGTTGAGCAATTGCCGGCCAGCCTGGGTGAGTAACGGTGATGGGGCGGTATCCGGGTAATTGATGTTAGCATCATGAATTGTTTGGTTGATATACTCTATCTGCTGGTTTTCGATGTCCAGCCAGACCCCGCCGGCAATGTCGATAATCTGTTCCATGCCGAACATGTTGACCAGCATGTATTTGTTAATATTCAGGCGCAATGCTTCATTCACAGTACGCATGACCAGCAGCGGACCACCCAATGAATTCGCCGAATTGAGCTTTTTCGGCTCTTTCACGCCGGGGATAAAGACGAGCATATCGCGTTGCAGAGAGGTCAGTTTGATTTTGCCATGCACCTGGTCAATGGTCAGGATCATCATCGAGTCCGATCGCTCGTCGATCCGTTCCTGATCACGTGAGTCAACCCCCAGCAGCAGGATATTGTAGATGCCCTTCTTTTCAGGCAGCGGATTGACCAGGCTTTCGGTCGGCTGGTCAAACTCGCTGGGAATGGTCTGCTGACCCGACGGCACAGTATTGATGTTACCCAGCAGATCATAGATATAGATCAGAATCCCGCCCGCGATCAGGATCAGCACGCCGAGGATGGCGATGGCTATGATCAGCCTGGTGCGCCTGGCATCGCGTTTGCGGGCAGGTGCACGCCTTTTCATGCGACTGGCCTGGTTTTTAGTCTGCTGTTGTGCCGGTTTTGTATGATTGGACGGCCGGCCGGCCGGTTGTCTTCTCTTCACTGTTTTGTCCTCTCTCAGGCCTGATACCTGTTTGGATTTTTCGATTGCCAGCGCCAGGTATCGGCACACATTTCATCAAGACTTCGCTCAGCCCGCCAGTTTAAAAGTGCTGCTGCTTTTGAGGGATCGGCATAGCTGGCTGCAATGTCGCCTGGCCGTCTGGGATCGATCTGATAGGAAATCTGACGGCCGCTGGCCTTTTCAAAAGCCGCAACCATTTCCAGAACACTGTATCCGCGCCCCGTACCCAGATTGACCATTTCGACACCTGTATGGCTGAAGGTATAGTCGATCGCCCGGCAATGGCCGGCAGCCAGATCAACGACGTGAATATAGTCACGGACACCGGTTCCGTCCGGCGTCGGGTAATCATTGCCGTAAATATGAAGTGATGGCAGGCGGTTTACAGCAACTTGAGCAATATAAGGCATCAGGTTATTAGGAATACCGGCCGGATCTTCACCGATCAGCCCTGATGCATGCGCACCGATCGGGTTGAAATAGCGGAGCAGCATGATGGACCAGTCCGGGCTGGCTGCCGCCAGGTCACGTAAAATCTGCTCATTCATGAATTTAGTCCAGCCGTAAGGGTTGGTGCAGAATAGCGGCATATCCTCAGTGATCGGCACTCGCCCGGGAACGCCATAGACTGTCGCCGAAGAACTGAAGACAATTTTCCTGACGCCGGCTTCCCGGCAGACTTCGCAGAGTGTCAGCGTGCTGTCCAGGTTATTACGGTAATATTCAAGCGGTTTGGCCACCGATTCACCGACAGCTTTCAATCCGGCAAAATGGATGACTGCCTCGATCGGATGTCTGGCGAAAACATCCGTCATGGCTGCCCGATCACAAACATCAGTCCGGTAAAAGGCAAAATCGCGGCCGGTAATTGCCCGGATCCGGTTTATCGCCTCAAGTCTGCTGTTAGCCAGATTGTCGACAATAACCAGTTCATGGCCTTCATTTAATAATTCAACACAGGTGTGGCTGCCGATATAACCGGCTCCGCCTGTAACAAGGATCAGACTCATAGCAATTCCTCCCGGCATCATGGGACGTCATCTTGAACATCTTTCACCTGTCAAATTTAACAGAAAACAAGCCGATGGGCAAGATATGAAAGACCTTCTATCAAAATACTGACATATTTGATAAAATTGAAAAGTATGTTATGCCGAAAGGATGTCAGACTGATGAGCAGCAAAAACGGCACACTGAAGAAACAATGGAGCGGCTTGATTGATTTTTATATCGGACACCCCGGCCGATTTACTTTTGCTATACTGTTCTCGATAGGTTCCGCGATTTTATCACTGATGCTGCCACTGGTTTTCAGCTTTGTAGTTGATACCGTCATTAACAACGGAACGCCAGGCTTGCCAATATTTTTGATGCCTTTTTATCAAAAGCTGGGTGGCCGTGACTGGATCATGCAAAATCTGTGGTCGGCCGGTCTGGTCATCTTACTTCTCACCCTGGCTGATGGCCTGCTGATTTTAAGTTACGGCAAATGGATCGCCATTTTTGCTGAAGATGGCGCCAGACGCATGCGAAAAATGCTTTTCAGCCATATCCAGAACCTTCCGTTTTCTTATCATGCCCAGGCAGAAACCGGTGACTTGATCCAGCGCTGCACATCAGATGTTGAGGTCATTAATAAATTTTTCAACAGCCAGTTGCTTGAGATTGTCCGATCGCTGACCCTGATCATTTTTTCTGTCACTGTGATCTTCAGCATCAACCGCCAGATGGCTTTGATCGGCATCGCTGTGACACCGATTGTTTTTGCCAGCGCTATTTTATATTTCCGTAAAGAGCGGGATGCCTTTCAGAAATGGGACGAAGCCGAGGGGTCGATGTCAGCCACGCTCCAGGAAAACCTGACCGGGATCCGTGTGGTCAAGGCTTTCGCGCGCCAGGCTTTTGAACGCCAGAAGTTCAATGATAAAAACAGCGATCTGCTCAATCACGGCTGGAAAACATTTCAGATCATCGCCAATTTCTGGATGTTCTCAGATTTCATCTGCCTGCTGCAGATCGGGGCTGTCACTGTCGCCGGCACGCTGTTCGTGATCCGGGGCCAGTTGACGCTGGGCCAGCTGGTCATTTTCATTTCCTATACGGAAATGCTGCTCTTTCCCTTGCGCGGCCTGGCCCGAATCATCGGTGACGCAGGCAAAATGCAGATTTCCAACAGCCGGCTGCAGGAGATTTTAAACGAGCCTGTTGAACCAGTTGAAGATGAACTGTCAGATCTGGATCTGCAAGGTGCAATCGAATTTGACGCGGTTTCTTTTAAATATCAGGAAGGTCAGCGCGAAATTCTAAATGAAGTATCCTTTAAAATTGAGCCCGGTGAAACAATAGGATTAATTGGTCCGACCGGATCAGGCAAATCGACATTGCTTTATCTTCTCCAGCGATTGTATGAACCAACGTCCGGTACCATCCGGCTTGATGGTGTCGATATCAAGACGCTCTGCAGGCGTAGTGTCCGTCGGCAGGTCGGCCTCATTTTGCAGGAACCGTTTGTTTTCTCCCGCAGTGTTTTTGAGAATATCCGGCTGCCCCGGCCGGCTGCAGAAGCCGAGGAGGTTTATGCTGCAGCACGGACAGCTGCATTCCATGATGATGTCCTATCATTTGAAAGCGGGTATGACACGACGGTCGGCGAACGAGGCGTCACGCTGTCCGGCGGCCAAAAACAGCGCCTGACCATCGCC
>DMJC01000104.1 GCA_003451915.1 Clostridiales bacterium | reverse complement strand
TACACAACCTATTCAACTCCTTTCCAGGGCATGCATCAGATGCTGAAACCCGATGGTACATATCAGGCTGAACACCGGCATGCGATGTATCGCTGGCATGTCATGGATCCGATCCGTTTTGAAAATGATCTGCGTGTGACCATTCAGGCCCTGGGCTGGCGGAGCAACGCCCGTTACCTGCCCGGGCAGCACGATATCAGCTCTGTAGCCTACTGGTACCAGACATTGCCAACAGCTCCTTTCCCGGAATTACCAAACCGGGATCAATTGGAAATCGTTAATTAAAAAACGGAGGACTTCCTGATGATTTTTGCAGCTTATTGTCCGGGCAACCGGCTGGGCACGGTCACGCCTGTCCAAGCCAGGAAACTGACCCATCTGAATATCGCCTTTGGTGTTGTCAAAAACGGTCTCGTTACGCTGGAACACATCCGGGAAGGTTTGGCTCTGATCCCCGCTTTGCGCTCATACAACCCCCGGCTGAACCTGATCCTCTCGCTGGGCGGCGGTGACGAAAATCAGAAATATCCCTTCGGGGTTGCCACGCGGACTGCGCAGGGCATTGAACAGCTGGCCGAATCAGCGATGACGGCTGTCCGCGATTTTGATCTGGACGGTATAGACTGCGACTGGGAATACCCTTGCAACAGCGGCGATCCTGCCGAAAAACAGCAGCATGTCGACCTCATGAAAAGCCTAAGGGCCAAGCTGGATGATTACGGCCGCAGTCATTCAAAAAAATGCTGGCTGACTTATGCCGCGCCTTGCGCAGAAACCTATCTTGCAAATGTGGCTGTCGGTGAACTGGTGCAAGTCGCTGATTTCATCAACCTGATGTGCTATGATTTCCGCTGGGCTGGACCGCTTACCGGTTTTCACTGCAACACCTTCAGCCCCTCCGACGATGCCGACCCGACAAGCGTTGCCTGGGCTATTGAAAAATATGGTGAGGCAGGCGCACCACCAGCCCATCTGGTCCTGGGTGCAGCTTTTTATTCTCATCGATACGACGGTGTCACAGGCAATGGCAATGGCTACGGGCAGCCCTATACCGGCGAATACTCATATGGCCCTTCGTATACAGATCTTTATCATAATTATGAACATAACAGCCGTTTTGCAAAATACTGGCATGACGAAGCCAAACAGCCTTGGCTTTTTGACGGCCACAGTTTCATCACCTATGATGATGCCACGGCAATGGTCTACAAGGCTGAACTAGTCAGGCAAAAAGGGCTGGCCGGCATGATGTACTGGGAGCACAGCGCCGATTTGACTGGCATCTTGTTCAACGCCATTTACGATAATCTGATACTCTGACCTTAAAGCCGCGGTACGGCATTCTCCGTAATGGTGATACCACTGTAGAACGGCCAGACCCGGAAGCGGTTTTCACCCGACCGGTCCGGCGGTGGCAGTGTCACCTCACCAGTTGCTGCCCACTCGGCACCACGACAAAACAAGGCAACAAAACCCGGTCGTTTGATCGTATCCGTTCCATGGCCCAATGTCATGACAAAAACGCGCCCTGCGCCGTAACGGTTGGTCCAGGCAATGGGCTGTTCGGTATTGATGCCGTGGAAGTTTTCGACAGCCTCCAGCGAATATTGCGAGCGCATGTGCAGCGGTACATTTTTGTAGAGATTGATATCATCATAAACAGTCGCCAGGACTTCGACAGACGCGTCAGGGTGCCATTGTCCCAATGTGAACAAATCATCGTTGACTGTCCGCCACTCGTCAAATTCGAGTCCACTGGTGATCGGGTGATCCATCGTCGAAATTTTAACGGTCATGTCGTCGAACAAAGCCTTGCGGCTACCCAGCGAAAAATCAAAGTAGGCACCCAATAAGCGGGCAAACTCAGGATTCGGCCAGGCCTCACGAAAAATCGACGAGTGATAAAAAATGATCCCTCGGCCTGAACTGACAAAATCCAACAGTAGTTTCTCGGATTGCTCACCCAGACGGACGGCCGGATCGTGCACTGTCTCTTTGCCGTCGTAGTTCACCAGGATCAGATCATAACCTGCCAGCGTTTCAGGCGTCGCACCGCGGAATTCCTCGGTTATTCTGACCTTGAAACGCCCAGTCGATTCTAGCAGGCATTTTAACAGCGAATTAACCCGCGGGTCATGCTCGCTGGTCACGATGCCGCTGACCAACAGGACTTTGATGGGACTTGATGGTATTGAAGTCATGATGATATCCTCCTGACGACTGATAATCTAGTCAGGTTTATTATATCACCGCTTATGTAAAAGGTCTTTTTAAATCTGCCGTCCGGTAAACTTATTTTGCGTTGTCAAGCTTGATCAAGACAGCCTCAAGAGCCAGGCAGTCCTGACAACCCTGTTCAGCACTGCCTTGCTTGCAGGTTTTCAGACAATGTTCGACTGATTTTTTCAGAAGATCAATTTCCTTTTCATCCAGCTGGATTGATTTCATATCGTCAGCCTCCTTAGAATAAGCCTTACAAGCTTTATTATACACTAACAGCTTTCAAGCTGTGCGGATCAGTGTCGTCCCGAAACAAATCTTTCAGCCATGATTCCGGCCACTGCACCGTCAGAAACGGCAGTTACCACCTGACGGATGGCTTTGGTACGGATGTCGCCGGCGGCAAATACGCCCGGGATATTGGTCAGTGTGTCTTCGCCGGCCATGATGTACATATTCTCATCAAGATCAACTTCACTTTGATAGGCTGTTGTCTGCGGTTCATTGCCGATATAGACAAAAGCACCTTCGGTCGCCAGCTCACTGAAGCTGCCGGTCGTGACATCTTCCAGGAGAACACTGGTCAGGGCATGGCCCTGGCCACGGACTTCTTTGACAACCTTGCCGGTGAGAATGTCAATTTTGGGATTTGCACGTGCGTGCTCGACATCCGTGGCATTAGCCCGGAACTTGTCTGAACGGTGGATAATGGTCACATGGGAGGCAAAGCGAGTCAGATAAACGGCCTCTTCCATAGCTGATGTGCCGCCGCCGACAACAACAATTTTCCGGTCCTGATACATGGCACCGTCACAGGTCGCGCAGTAATGGACGCCGCGGCCTTTGAACTCTTCAGCATTAGCTGCAGGCAAAGCCCTCGGTCTTGAACCGGATGCCAGAATAACCGCTTTAGCCTTGTAAAGAGTATCCTCTGTCTGCACAAATTTATGTTCGCCTAAAAGCGATACTTCAAAAACTTCTTTCAACGAGTCGATGCGGGCACCAAAAGATTCTGCCTGACTGGTCATGTTTTTGACCAGCTCTTTACCCTGAACGACACCGGGTGTTCCCGGATAATTGGCAATGTGGAAGGTCGAGCCGGCTTGACCGCCTGGAACACTTTCGTCAAGGACAACAACATCCATCTTGGCGCGTGCAGCATAAACGGCCGCTGCCAATCCTGCCGGACCTGCACCCAAAACCAGAATATCGCAATTCACTTCTTTCATAACTTGCTGTGGCAAGACATGACCAAGAATCTCTTCGATCGCTTTGCGGACCTGCGGTTTATTCATATACCCGCTGAGTCGTGAACCGATTTCGCTGCCGTCGTGGAAGAAAAGCACAGTCGGGCTGCCGGTCACACCGATGCTTTTGGCGAATTCCCGGTTGGTCTGGCGAAAAATTTTGACGAACCTGATGTGCTGGCCATACGTATCGGCCATTTTTTCATAAATCGGCGCCAGCACCTCGCAAGGCGGACAATCGTCGGAGTAAAAATCCACGATAACAGGAATCGGGCTGTTCAGGACAATGTCCGGAAACTGGTCAGCATCAATATGCAGAATTTTGTCATTCATGTGTGCTAGAGTCCTTTCTGATGTTTAAATAGGGGCATTGGCCGCCCAGACAAGTTTTATTGCTTTTATACTGCCGGCAATGGTAAGTCGCGAGTTCTATATCGTGGAAATACGGTGTCGTTACGATGAAAGTCCGGATTGTGGTAATCGCGTCGCGTTTGCAGCAGCGAGCGCCCTGATGCTGGCTGATGGCCATTAAAGCCTGGGCAGTCGCCAGGTTAGCCTTGCTGCGTGGCTGCGCCGTCAGCGGAGTGGCCTTTTCAAGGGCCGCTACTGCAATCCTCGCGCCGGTCCCGGCGCCGCAGCTGCCCATCGTGCCGCAACTGCCGCCGGGTGTGCTGCGGCCACGGCGGATAGCTTCCTGAATATCCGGCAGTGAGCGTTGGCCCGTCAGATTCTGATAGGCAGTGACCAGAACAGCCGGTACAATGCTGTGGTATTCAGGGCCGTGCATATTCAGACGCGGTAATTCAAAAATCCGCAGAGCCAGCGCAATTGGATCCGCTTCGGTGCTGTTCATCAGCAAGGATTCAATATTCTGCAGAATGTTGCCCGCATGACAGGTGTCGCAAATGTAGTGGCCATTCTGGCACTTTGTCGTTGTTTGAAAAGTCTGTCCGCAGATCAGACATTTTTCTGGAGCTGCCTGTTGACAATAAAGCAATTCGCTGCCGCAGAGCAGGCATCCCTCTTTTATCTGCTGCATAATCTTCCTGCCGTCAGACATTTTGACAGGTTTTGTCTGCAGTTTCGGCAAATTACGGGTTAACAACATCGTCTGCTGCCATCCTTTTCAGGACATCCGCGTAGTAATCGACGCCGATTTCCAAAAGTTCACGAATCGGACGGCAGTCAGGTGCCAGAATTTCGCCGCCGTTGTGGTTGGCAGCGACAACACCACAGCCGCCGCCGCAGATCACATTGTATGAACAATTGCGGCATTTTTCGATGGTTGTCACATCGCGTTGCTGCCACGTCGAGATTGCTGCGTCATTCAAACGAACTTCCGGCCAGAAAGAACCTAATTTATATTCATCACGGCCACAACTGGCTGTGCAGCCAAAGATCTCGCCGTTCAAGTCGAAAACCCATTCCGTTTTACCAGCCGGGCAGGTGTCAAAAGTCGCCATAGGCATCTCACCGGTTTCGACAATATAACGAATACCTTTGAAATCCGGCCGGTGGAATTTGCCGAGCACAGGATATTGCCGGCTCAGTTC
>DMJC01000063.1 GCA_003451915.1 Clostridiales bacterium | reverse complement strand
TGATCGTCGGCCTGGGCGTGATCGTCGGGCGTGCTTCGGTCGTCGTCGGGCTGGTCGTTGTGGGCATTGTTGTCGTCATCTCGGTCGTTGTCGACAGATCAGCACAGCCGGATAAAACACCCAAAAGCAAGGACAGAAAAATGATTTTGGTGAGGGTTTTCACAAGCTTTTTTGTTATCGATTCCATCGTCAATACCTCATCATCTGTGACTAAAAGAATGTTCAGATACAATTGTAGACAACCGATTACAAATATATTTTTATATATCGATAGATAATGCCTTTAGAATATGCACTAGTTACGATTTTATGCCAAATTTAATTAAAGATCAAGATAAAAGACATTAGTTAGTTTTCATATATTTATCTTTAAAAGCAGAAGGGGAACATATTATAGGTTTCTGGATATCAAGCTCTAAAAAATGTTTATCACCTGTTATCAAAACATCAATATCATTCCCTAATGCGGCATCTAAAATTGGCTGATCTTTTTTGTCTCTGATTCCAATTTCATTTAGCGTTGGTACAGCCACTATTTCGTATCGAAGTTTAGAAAAAAGCTGATCTAGCACATACAATTTAGCTGCGAACCGACGTTCGGCAACAACATAGCACTCAGTTACTATATAATTACAAAGAATCAATTCGTGGTTTTCACAAACATCTGTCAGCACTTGATCCGGAATAGAGTTTCTCTTAATCACTGCTGACAAGATAACATTTGTATCCACCATGATTCTCATCATTTGTCTCCTTTGTTATATCGAATATCCATGACTTCCTTGAGAACATCATCCTCTGATATATCAATTTCTTTTAGTTCGGTCTGTGCTTCTCTTATAGCAATTCTGGATGAGTTTTGAACGATAATATCTCCGTTCGCAGTCTCAAGAAATACTATTTTATCGCCTTCTTTAATGTGCAATTTTCGCCTGATCTCAATCGGAACCGTTATTTGCCCGTTGGATGATACTCTAGCAAGGTTCATCATTTTCACCTCCATTCTTTAAATCTCAAGATTTCTTTAGTTATTATACATCTTTCGATGATGGTTAACAATAGATAAAAATTCATTTGAATTATTTTGTTCACATGACATTAACATTTAAAATTGATCTATTCATTTGGGATTATGTCTTTTCGCTTTCTGTTGGCCATCAGGACAAGCATCAGCCCCGGATTGGCTGCCACGGCGACCATATCGCTGATGCCCAGAGTTTGTTCGAGCGTGTCGCTGCCGTCATCGATCAGGTAGGTACGAGTCGAGGGCGGCGATGCCAATCCCGCTTCTTCCAGCAGAATTCGCCGTTCCCGCACAACAAGATGAGAGAGTAATTCGACCATCTCGTTTTCAAAGGTATCAAGAAAATGCGCAAAAGCATCAACAACCTGGCGATTGAACGTTAAAAAGGGATCGTTCGGGCCGGTCCGCATCAGACTGACATGGTTGAGCAGCTGCTCGACATACTCAAGATAATCCGCCCAGCCTAGATTGAGCAGCCGTGCGCCGGCCAGGTGCTGAGCACGTGACAGCTCACCGTCGGATGTTTGCCGGGCCAAATCAGCAGCCAGCTCAGCCGATTGCTCTTGCCAGATGGTCAGTTGCTTGCGCCCGGTGACAATGTCCGCATGCAGCCGATGAATCAGCTGGCGCTGGTCATCGACCAGCTGCGAATAACGTGTCAGATTCAGACGCTGCTGATAAAGCTGACCTTCGACAACACGTTGTGTATGGTCGACCAGCCTTGGGATTCGCGGATCAATAATCGGTTCAGGTTCAGATTTTAATGCCGGCGGCTGCTGATCATAAGGCGGCGGTAAAATCTGGCGTATTTTATAGCGTTCAATCAGATCGTCTTCCAGCGAAATGATGAAAAGGCTTTCGCCCGGATCACCCTGCCGGCCGGCACGGCCGCGCAACTGTCGATCGATGCGCACGCTGCGCTGGCGGCTGGTGCCGATCACGCAAAGTCCTGATCCGGCCGGCTCTTCGAGTCGGATATCCACACCGCGGCCAGCCATATTGGTCGATATGGTGATAGCGCCGCGACGGCCGGCTTCGGCAATGATGACTGCTTCAGCAGCATTCTGGCGGGCATTGAGCACGGTACAAGCTAATCCGTTTGCTTTGACAGCTGCTGCCAGCCTTTCCGATTCCTCAACACTGGCTGTTCCGACCAGAACCGGCTGCCCTCGCTCGTGGCGCCTCTTGATTTCAGCAAGGATAGCCTGTTCTTTGCCCTGGCGCGTATTAAAGATGATATCTGGATGATCTTGGCGCTGACAAGGCTTATTGGGTGGAATCCGCGTCACCCGCAGACCGTAAAATTCACGAAACTCGGGTGCCGCTGACCAGGCGGTACCGGTCATGCCAGAGAGCCGTGGATATAGTGAAATGAAATCATGCAGTGTGATCCGGTTGAGTATGCGGCCTCGCGAACGGCCGGCGAGACCCTCTTTGATCTCGACAGCCTCGTGCAGGCCATCGGGCCACTGCCGGTCGCGGACAATTCGGCCGGTGAATTCGTCGACCAGCTGAATGCTGCCGTCACGGACGATGTAGTCGATGTCCCGTTTCAGCAAGACATTTGCTTGAAGAATCAAGTGAATTTGCGCCAGCAACGCGCTGTTTTCACCGTCGTACAGATTCACACCGCCCAGCCGGCTTTCTAGCCAGGCCGCGCCGGCAGTAGTTAATAAAACATGGTCGCCATAAGTATCCAGCTGATAATGATGCTCAGCTTCAAGCCGGGAAACCAGGCGGAACAACGCCGGGTCGATTGCGCCTATATCGCTTGAACCGCCGGCAATGACCAACGGGATACGTGCCTCATCAATCAGGATGGAATCTGCCTCATCAATAATCGCAACATGAAATGGAGGCTGGACACATTGTTCCGGATCGTCAGCCAGAAAATCACGCAGATAGTCAAACCCTGCTTCTTTTGCCGTCAAGTAAGTGACATCAGCAGCATAGGCTTGCCGACGTTCGGCTGGTGTCATCCCCTGACGGATGCTGGCTACGCGCAAGCCCAGCCGGCGATAAATCGGTGACATCCAGTCTGCGTCGCGGCCAGCCAGATAATCGTTGAAAGTCAGCACATGCACCGGTTCACCAGCCAAAGCCTGCAAGCCAGCCACAAAAACTGCCACCAGTGTTTTACCCTCACCGGTATCCAGTTCAACAACCCGGCCCGTTGCCATGGCTGCCGCTGCCAGAATCTGGCTGTCAAAAACCTGCCAGCCGAATTCCTGATGGACGATTGTGCCCAATATTGCGAAAAAACGCGGCATCACCTGCCTAAGCCGCCGTTGCTGCCCGTTCTGATTTGGAGAATCGTGTCGGACATCTTCACGCAATTTGTTCAGCTGCCAGGAAATTTCATCCGTTCCAGCCAGACTGAAATCCTGCGCTTTGACCTGGCGCAGCACTCGCTCGTAAGCCCGCAAGTTCTGTTCGACATAACGATTTTTCATGAAACCCCCTTAAGGTGAAAGGTGAAGAGTGAAGGGTGA
>DMJC01000288.1 GCA_003451915.1 Clostridiales bacterium | reverse complement strand
AGTACGAGAGGACCGGGATGGACAAACCAATGGTGCACCAGTTGTCACGCCCGTGGCACGGCTGGATAGCTAAGTTTGGTTGGGATAAACGCTGAAAGCATCTAAGTGTGAAACCCACCTCAAGATGAGATTTCCCACAGTAATGGTAAGACCCCAAGCAGACTACTTGGTTGATAGGCCGGGTGTGTAAACACAGTAATGTGTCAGCTAACCGGTACTAATAGGTCGAGGACTTGACCACAAGTTATTCGGTTCGGATCCGATCAATCGGGTCCTGACATACAATCTTGAATTTGATTAGTCCTTTTACCCCTTCCTCGTTCTTCTCCAATCCCTTCTACCTCAGTCCCCCTTTTCCCTTATGCAGTCCTGAGGGTGCAAACTTACCCCTCATCCTTTCCGGTGGATATGACAGAGAGGTCACACCTGTTCCCATTCCGAACACAGTAGTTAAGCTCTCTCGTGCTGACGATACTTGGCTGGTAACGGCCCGGGAAAATAGGTCTCCGCCGGAATTTATCAAGGCCGCTGGTTCAACGCCGGCGGCCTTGTTTTTTTCGGACACTTTTCCGGACACATGCAAATAAAGATTATTGCTTCAATAAGAATCATGTTATAATAGGACTAATTGGATTGACGCGACGATCGATAAGGCATGGGGGAAATACAATATGTGCGCGAAGGTTCTCATAGTTGATGATGAACACAATATCGTTGATATTCTCAAAGCCAACCTCGAACGGGAGGGCTATCAGACACTGGCTGCTTATGACGGGGCACAGGCTCTGGAAATGGGATTGTCGCTCAAACCGGATTTAGTTTTGCTGGACTGCATGCTGCCTAAAATGGATGGCTTTGATGTCTGCCGCAAGTTGCGTCAGCAAACTAATGTGCCAATCCTGATGTTGACGGCTAAAAGCGAAGAGATTGACAAAGTGCTTGGCCTTGAGCTGGGAGCGGACGACTATATTACAAAACCGTTCAGCGTCCGCGAAGTACTGGCACGGGTCAAAGCTCAACTTCGCCGTGTCAGCCTGGCTGATATCGATTTAGCTGATCACCAGAAGATCATGGTCTTCGGTGACCTTGAAATTGATCATGAGGCTTACCAGGTACGACGTGCGGGCGAAATCATTGAACTGACCCTGCGTGAGTTCGAACTAGTCCGTTTTCTGGCACAGAATGCCGGGCAGGTCTTCTCTCGCGAGGCACTGCTGGAAAAGGTCTGGGGATACGAGTATTTTGGCGATGTTCGCACAGTGGACGTGACAGTTCGGCGAACACGTGAGAAGCTAGAGCCAGACCAGCATAATTACAAATATATTCTGACAAAACGCGGCGTCGGCTATTATTTTGACAAGAATCCGGCTAGCTGACTTAGCCTAAAGACATCATCTATCTTCAGGGAATGACATTGACAAGAAATTGAAGGGACGAACGATCAATCGATGAAACTGATCCTGCTGGCCCAATCGGCGCCAGGCTTCTTGAATCGCTTGTACGATGGGGTGCTGACCGGTTTGACGGGCATACATCCGCTGCTTTTGATTCTGTTTGCTTTTGTGATAACCAGTCTGATCTTTTTAACCTATTGCCGGCTGGCCAATCGCCGGTATCGCAAACAATCGGATGACCGGCTGTCTTCGATGGTTTCCCAATTTGTTGATGAGCGTAATAAATCAGAGACAATTCTGCTGGATCTCGATATCGGGGTCGTTGCTTACGGACGTGACGGTGTTCTGATCAATGCCAACCCTGCTGCCCGCAAGATGCTGGCAACTCGTACGATTCCGGAAAATCTCAATGCCTTTATCGATGCATATGGTCAGGACAACGGCCTGCAAGCTGCCATGCTGCTGGGCAGTGAGTCTTTGAACGGGAAAATCACGGTCAATGACCGGATTATCCGCATCCGGGTCAAACTATCACATTTCATTGAAAATCGCCCGACCAGTTCGCTGGTGGTCCTGACCGACATTACAGATCAAGAGAACGAAGAAAAGCAGCGCAAGGAATTTGTCGCCAATGTTTCTCATGAGTTGAAGACACCCCTGACGACAATTAAGACTTATTCAGAATCTTTATTGGATTGGGGTCTTGAAGAAAAAAACGATGAAGCTGTCAGAAAGGATATCTGGCGTATTCACGACGACTCTTTACGAATGGAAAGGCTCGTGGAAGATTTATTGCTGCTTTCCAGCATAGACAGCAAAGGCATCAGGGTCCGCATGGAAATCGTGGATTTCACTTATCTGGTACGACAGTCAGTCGAGCGTCTTCAGCACCAGGCTCAGAGCAAAGGCATTGAAATGAGTTGCTTGACCCTGTCACGTGTTCCTTCAGTTTATGTTGACCGCACTTCCATTGAACGGGTTGTGACCAATCTGGTCAGTAATGCTGTCAAGTATACAGAACGCGGCGGCAAGGTTATTGTTTATATCAGTTATCTGATCGATGATGCCTATGTCAAGGTAGTCGATACTGGATTTGGCATCGATAAGGAGCACTTGCCACGAATCTTCAACCGATTCTACCGCGTCGACATGACAGGTTCCCGCATGTTTGGCGGTACTGGCCTGGGCTTGTCGATCGCAAAAGAACTCGTTGAGCTTCATGGCGGTAAAATCAATGTTAACAGTGTTCTTGGCAAAGGAACTGAATTTACTGTCATGGTGCCGATAGCTCGCAAGGTCTTTTATGATACTCTGGAAGGTTATCAGCTGGGCAATCCGCTGAATGATCCGATGCATCGCTCTGCAGCCGCAGAGCTCCAGCAAGCTGCGATCGATCTGGGCTTGATTCAAGGCCAGCTTAGCGACTTGACCGCGGATGCTTCTGATAAGCTTTTAGGTCACCTGCTTGAGGGGGATACTCTGTCAGATTTTGAGGTGATTGACCTGCCAACACCAGCTACACAGAACGTTCACAGCCATTCTGACAAGGAGAAGTCCGAAAAGCAGGAATATTTAGTTTGATTTCATGTTCCAGAAAGGGGATAACTTTGGCCAGTTATATCATTCAAGGAGGTAACCGACTGGTTGGTCATGTAACGATCAGTGGTTCAAAAAACGCTGCTTTAGGGATTATTGCAGCAGCTATGCTGCTGGACGGGCCCTGTCAGATTGAAAACGCGCCTGATGTTGATGATATCAACACATTGGTGGAAATATGCAAAACGATGGGCGCTCAGATTCACCGCGACAGTGAAGGCTCTCTTCAGGTTAACCCTGGAACAATCGATAAATGGGAAGCGCTTGATGAGCGGACCCGCAATATTCGCGGCTCTTACTATCTGTTAGGGGCTCTCCTTGGCCGATATTCACGAGCCAGCATCTACATGCCGGGAGGGTGTAATTTCGGCCCTCGCCCGATTGACTTGCACATTAAAGGCTTTGAAGCCCTGGGAGCTGCAGCGGCTTTTGAACATGGCAGGATTCATGTTGAAGCAACAAGGCTGAAGGGCGAGCACATCTTTTTGGATACTGTCAGTGTCGGAGCAACAATCAATATCATGATCGCCGCAGTGAAGGCTGAAGGGGTCACCGTTATTGAGAACGCCGCCCGCGAGCCGCATATTGTCGATGTTGCCAACTTTCTCAATACAATGGGGGCTAATATACGTGGTGCCGGCACTGATGTAATCAGGATAACCGGTGTCCCGGTTTTACCAGCCAACAGCACCTATTCAATCATTCCTGACCAGATTGAAGCTGGCACCTACATGCTGGCCGCTGCCTTGACGCGCGGTGACATCACAGTGCACAACATCATCCCCAAACACATGGAGCCATTATCAGCAAAACTTGAGGAGATGGGTGCTACAGTGATCTGCGGCGATGATACCATCCAGGTTATTGTTTGGCCTGATCGAAATCTGCAGCCGACCAGCTTTAAAACGATGCCCTATCCAGGTTTTCCAACCGATCTGCAGCCACAGACGACAGTTCTGCTTTGCACAGCAGAAGGCAGCAGCCGGATGACCGAAAATGTCTGGGACAATCGATTCCAGTATATTGATGATTTAAAAACCATGGGTGCGGAAATTATGATTTCAGGACACTTGGCCTTGATTGAGGGTTGCGTCAAACTGACTGGGGCAAAAGTGACCGCGCGTGATTTACGAGCCGGTGCAGCTATGGTTCTGGCCGGGCTGGCTGCTGAAGGTACAACCGAAGTCTGCGATATCAGCAAAATAGAACGCGGATATGAGCAGTTTGTCAATAAGATGAGATCACTGGGTGCCGATATCACCCGCATTGAAAACTAA
This sequence comes from Clostridiales bacterium, assembly GCA_003451915.1. Classification (GTDB taxonomy): domain Bacteria; phylum Bacillota; class Clostridia; order Saccharofermentanales; family UBA5734; genus UBA8949. Next base: position 528 of record DMJC01000288.1, on the reverse strand, counting down.
TGGCTGCTCAGGTAAAAACATGCGCATTGCGCAGTGGCAGCAGTGGTAATTCGATCCTGGTCAGCGACGGATCAACTCGGCTTCTGGTCGATGCCGGTGTCTGTGCACGGACAATTGAGCAGTCTTTGCAGGAAATAGGCGAATCCTCTGCTGCGATCAATGGCATCCTGGTGACCCATGAGCATTCAGATCATATTGCCGGCGTCGGTGTAATGATGCGCCGATATAAAATTCCGGTCTATGCCAATAAAGCCACCTGGCAGGCCATGCATCCTACGCTGGGTAAAATCGATGAAAGCCTGATTCACATTTTAGAAACCGGCCGCAAGACTGTGGTCGGCAATCTGGCGTTGACCTCCTTTTCAACCCCACACGACGCTGTTGACTCGGTCGGCTATAGGATTGCCACAGCGCAGGGCGACATTTCTGTCTTTACCGATGTCGGTTCACTGCAGGATCATTTGCTTGAAGCAGTTGCCGGCAGCCGCATTGTTTACATTGAAGCCAATTATGATCACGCCATGTTGA
>DMJC01000125.1 GCA_003451915.1 Clostridiales bacterium | reverse complement strand
GTAGTAATCATTGCCGCCGTCCTGGCCATCAATGGCATTCCAGCTGTGCGGCAGATTGACCCAGTCCCAGTCAGCCGGCAGTGTCGCCGGAATTTCTGTTGCTTGTTTCGTAAGTTTTGTAAAAGCCCATTTGTCATTTAAATTATAAATTGTTCTCAAGGTTTTGCCTCCTCGTTGGCCGGCTGGGTTCTTCTGGCTTCCAGTTCAGAATTCATAATGGCCAGATTTTTTTTGTCGAGGTTAAAGATCAGACCCAATCCGACAAACTGCAGGATCGCGCTTAAAGTATAAAGCCCGGCAACCAGATAACGCATTCTGAGCGCCACATCAAAGGTTTGGCTGCCTTTATCCGCTTCGATATAACCAAGCGCGACCATGATGACCAGCGCCAGCGCCGGGCCGACGCCCTGTGCCAGTTTGCGGAAAAATGAATGCAAGGAGTAGGTGACGCCTTCTTCGCGGGCACCATGTTTCCACTCATTGTAGTCAATGGCGTCACCCATCATCGCCCAGGAAACCGTCGAATAAATCCCAATGCCCAGGCTGTTGATCAGCTGGCAGAGGATGTAGATTACCAGGCCGGTCAGATCAGGGGTGATTGGCAGGATCAGCATGGCCACGCAAGCAGCCAGGCTGGCAATGGATCCCGCCACTGACAATTCTTTTTTGCCAAATCTGACAACCAGCTTACGGGCCAATGGGGTAAAAATAATGATCGGGAGCAGAGCGAACAGCTGAACCACGCCGGAAATCCGGGCATTTTTAAAGTACGACTGAAAAAGAACCTGAACAGCGGTCGCCGCGCCCTGCATCCCCAGAAACATGCCCATGGCAGCCAGTGTGGCGCCCACAGCAGGCCGATTGCTTAAAAAGTTGCCCATGGCACGCAGTACATTGAATTTAGGCTGGCTCTCATTTAATTTTATCGATTCTTCCACGCGGATCTCCGTGTTGCGGATCATGATCTGGAAAGCGATGAAGCCAAGAACACCCATGAGCAGAGCGACCATGAAGACACGCTCACCGACGATATTGTTCTGCGCATCGAAGATCAGGAACGGCAGAATGACCATCGGCGCCATGTTGCCGACCAAAGAACCGACCGAACGCCAGGCGGACAGCGAGGCCCGGTCAGCGGGCTCATTCGAAATGATCGGCAGCAGCGATCCATAGGGAACATTGGCAATAGTATAGAATGCATCCCACAGCACATAGCCGCCGATAAAAATCGCGATTTTAGCTGCTGTCGGAGCAGCCGGCAATGGAATGAAGCACAATGCCCCACCGACGATCAGGCCGATCGACCCGGCGAAGATGTAGGACAGAAACTTGTTGCGTTTGTATTTACGCCGGTCGGCATCGATAATCGATCCGATCAGGGGGTCATTGATGGCATCCCAAACCTGAACCACGATCAGCAGAGCGGCATACAGGATGGAATCCATCTGCATGAACTGCGTCCAGAAAATGGCCATCGTGCCCTTCAGGGCAAAGCTCATGTTGCAGCCAAAATCACCAGCTGCATAGGCCAGGCTGTCACGGATGCCGAACTTGCGATATCCTTTGGCATCCAATTGAATTTCCTTCTTCATCAAAACGCCCCCTTGTTATTTGCGCTCAAAGGGCGTCCATTACCCTCTGGCCTTCTTGTTCATTTTATCAGCTCCAATTGATCCGAGTGAGTAGTATTTTCATGCTTTTTAGTATACATTTAATATTATTGGATGACCGTCTACACCAATAGAAATCATCAGGAGATTGAGTATGGTCAGATATCAGGCTGAGCTCAGATTTCTACAGTGTTTTTTGCGTAAAATGAATGTGCAGCTGATACAGCTCACACCGGATAAGCCGCCAGCAAAACCACTGGATCTGGGGTTGCGCAAGTTTCTTGGCCGAGAAGCCGAGTATCATAAATTATTCATTGAACTACCTTTTCAGGCTTCGAAAAATACGATTTATAAACTGACCGATCACTATCTATGCAATTACCTGTATCTGGTATTGCCCGGAGAATCACCTGCAGTTTTGCTGGCAGGCCCCTACCTGCTGATTCAGCTGACCCGCCAGCAACTTCTGCAGGAAGCTGAACGTTTTTCGGTTCCCCTGCAATTGATTGAGGAAATGGAAAGTTTTTATGGCAGCATTCCTGTACTCAGTGACGAGAACATCATTTTGTCCATTGTCAATACCTTTGCCGAGGTGCTGTGGGGAAGCGCCGAGGCCTACTCTGTCGTCAATCTGAATGAAGAGGAGCGGTCTGTCAGCCTTTTTGCGTATGAGGATGAGCATCTGCCGCTTGGTAAAAAATTACAGACCATGGAAGATCTCGAGCGACGCTACAGTTTTGAAAATGAATTGCTGCAGGCTATTTCTCTGGGTCTGACTCACAAAGCAGAAGCCATGTTCACGAATCTCAGCCAGATAGCGCTGAAATCGCGTGTGGCTGATCCTCTTCGTAACATTAAAAACTACTGCATCATTTCAAACACCTTGATGCGAAAAGCAGCCGAACAGGGATCTGTCCATCCGCTCTACCTGGACAATGTTTCCTCCGAATTTGCTAAGAGAATTGAGCTGATCGGATCGACAACTGCCGGCTATAAAATTATGATAGAAATGATTTCAGCCTATTGCAGGCTGGTCAACAAACATAATATGGCCAATTATTCTCCGCCAATTCGCAAAATAATCGTCTGTATAGACGCCAATCTGTCTGGTGACTTAACACTGCACACACTGGCAGGCATTCAGAATATTTCTGCCGGTTACCTGTCAGCCTTATTTAAAAAAGAGACTGGACAATCACTGACCGACTATGTCAACCGAAAACGGATCAGACAGGCCACACAGCTTCTGCGCAGCACCAAACTGCAAATACAGACAATCGCCCAGCACTGCGGCATCCCGGATATCAACTACTTTTCCAAAACATTCAAGCGCTATCAAGGCTGCACGCCGAAAGAATATCGGCATCAGTTACCCAAAGTGTAGATCGAAGTTTTAAAACGGTATCTGACACTCAATCGTGCAATCTGTCAAAAACCAGCACAACCTTAAACAAATCACCATCGATATGCAGATTGATCGACCCCTTCTGTAATTCGACCAGACTGCGGGCAATCGAAAGGCCCAGGCCACTGCCCTCGGTGTTGCGTGATAGGTCACCCTGAACAAAACGCTCCATGAGTTCCTCGCTGGAAATGAGGACTTGATCTGACATGCTTTTGATCACGATGTAAAAATTGGACTGGCCATAGATTGCCGACAAGTCATTGCCCAGATGATAATCACTGGCAATATCCCGGCTGTAGGAATATAGATAAGACAATGC
>DMJC01000100.1 GCA_003451915.1 Clostridiales bacterium | reverse complement strand
CATCAATACCGCCATTAAACCGATCGCAGTAAAAAGGGCTCTTAACATCTTCATATTTCGAAATTATAGCATACAGATGATATAACCTGCAAAAAAGCTTTTGTTAACTCCTGTTTAATTACTGGCTGATATGATTGGCTAGTATGAAGGTAGAAAGGGAGTGCTGTCATGCTGGCAGAACGTATTATTCATGAAAAGAAAAGAACACGAGGGCAACTCTATGACTTGCTGCTGAGTGATCATTTTGAAATGCTTGAGTTTTACCTCGGCGGGCAACCCGGATCTAGCCATCGCGTGCTGTTTCAACCGCTTCTCGACGGCGGCTGCCTGGTCCAGTACGCAGGCTCAGATTATAGCCGGATGCCGGAATATGACAAATCGATGTTTACTGATGATCCGGATGCACCTTGCTACGGCCAGCTGATCTTCCTCGACCGGCCGGCCTGGCGCCGTCTGGCCCGCATGCTCGACGCCTGTGAAATCCTGAGCTGGGATCACCGCTACATCAACGGCGACATGGAACATGGCCGCCAATGGTATCTGGATATTTCGATCCGCGGCCAGCGCCGGATCTGCCGTGCCGGCTGCAACGCCTATCCGCCGCCGTGGGAACGGTTGATCAAGCTGCTGCGGCAGGAAGTCGATGCAAGAATCAAGTAAACAAAAACCCCGGGGCACCAATCCCGGGGTTTTCTTTTGAAGGAGGAGGAATATTGAAATCGAAAATCAGGTTTCTATCTGTTCTTGCTCTTTCCTGTCTGTGATTTAATCTTAACAATCTCCTGTGAATATGAAATGTGCAGAATGTGATCAATTGTGAACATTTGGCAGTGATTTCTTGAAAACGATCAGCCACGAATTCAAGTTGATCAAGATGATATAATAAGATAGAAGAAATAAATTCAAAATTCAAGCAAACGGCGCATGTCTCATCGGCCATTCTTTGTCGACTTCCGGAGGTGCGTGCCATGCAGAAAGATGTACTAAACCAACTGCTTAAACCCATCAGGTTCGGCGGACTGACAATCCGCTACTGGGATGGCGAGGAGATTGCTTACGGAGACAGCCCACCCACTGTATGCATCATTTTCAAGGAACAACCCAAAAATTTTGATCTGAGTGATCCGGTTATCGCTTTTGGCGAGGCCTACATGGATGATCTTGTCGATTTTAATGGCAGTCTGGCCGACCTCAATCTGTTGATTGAACGGAATATGGATGAGCTGTACGGCGGAAAAATCATGAGTATACTCCGCAAACGGATGACCCAGATATCAGCCCGTCGCCGTAACAAGGAAAATATCCAGCACCATTACGATCTTGGCAATGAGTTTTTCAAGTTATGGCTGGATCCCTCAATGACTTACTCCTGCGCCTATTTTCGAAGTCCAGTCGATGCGCTGGAGCAAGCTCAGCGTCAGAAAAACCGGTATGTCCTGCGTAAATTATGCCTGCGCCCCGGTTATCATCTGCTGGATATCGGGTCGGGCTGGGGCCAGCTGATCATCAAAGCTGCCAGCGATTACGGGGTCAAGGCGACCGGTATTACTTTAAGCCAGGAACAATTTGTGGCGACCAAGGAGAAGATCAAGTCACTAGGCCTTGATGCACAAGTCGATGTCAAGCTGCTCGACTATCGGGACCTTGACAGCAATAATCAACAATTCGACCGGATTGTCAGTATCGGCATGCTTGAGCATGTTGGCCAGGCCAGCCTGCCGCTATTCATGGACAAGGTTGATCAGCTGCTGCTGCCTGGCGGCCTGGCTTTGCTGCACAACATAACCTGCACTCGCGAGGCTATCCCCAACACCTGGACAGAAAAATATATATTCCCGGGCGGTTACATCCCCAGCCTGAGGGAACTTGTCAAGTTGCTGCCGGAACATGATTTTCACCTGCTGCATCTCGAAAGCCTGCGCCGTCATTATGCCCTGACCCTTGACCGCTGGCAGGAAAACTACAATCGCCATCTGCCGGAGGTCGAAGCCCAATATGGCCGGCGTTTCAGCCGCATGTGGAATCTTTACCTGCTGATGAGCGCAGCATCGTTCCGCTCTGGTCTGGAGATTTACCAGATGATTTTCAGCAAGGGTCTTTGCGAGGATGTGCCGCTGACCTTTGATTTCCTTTATCAGGGAGACTTGTGAATTAAGTGCTATTCTAAACTAGAACGAGATTTTCATCTCCCGATTCAGCAATCCTGTAAAAAACCGGTCGCTCCAAGGGTGTCTCATTGGGAGCATGCATCGTATAGATCAGCTCACCGCCAAGACTGCGAAACAGCATACCATGACCGCCGCCGGGAAGCAGCTTTTCCGGATGATGGTGCCAAGGTCCTGCAATCGTCCCGCTTTCTGAAACCGCAATGCCGACCGAATAGCCACCGTCAGACCAGGCTGACCAGATGATGAGCAACTGGCCGTTTACAATCCGATGGACCCAGGGACCATCGGTGAAATAGACATCGCCTTCCAAACCAAATTCAGCCTGTGCAAACGGTACAGGTTTTGCCCATGGCGCATCGGCTGCCTGGAATAAGAGCAGGGGTTCTCCGATCGCGTGTTTCAGATCGCTGCCCAGCCTGACTGCTGCCATATCACCGGTTGGCACATCCTCAAAAGTATGAGAAAAAATCAGCCAGGGTATCTGACAATCATCGACAAATAGTGTGCCGTCGATGGCGCACCACGCCATCGGTGTCAGCGGATCCGTCGTGTGAAGCTGAAACGGACCCAACGGCGAATCGGCAACCAAAGTATAGATACCTTTCTTTCGTCCATGAGCGCCTAATGTCGTCAACAGATAAAATCGCCCGTCATATTCATGACATTCCGGAGCCCAGAAAAACCGATCGGCAAAGAAGTTTTCGCCGGCTGTGAATATGGCATGCGGTCCCTCCCAATCGACCAGATCCTGACTTGTATAACACGCAAAACCAGTCGGCCTGCCTTGCCAGACCGTATCACCGTCAGTTCCATACAGATAATAAACACCATCATGCAAGAGGATGAATGGATCGCGGATGTGAATCGAATCGGCTAACATAGGTGGGCACCTCCTGGAACAATCTCCTGATTTAGTTTAACAAAGGTTTGCCGGCAATCATACCGCATTCGTCCGACAAAATACGACAAAACTTGCGCTTTTCCACACTTGCATGCTGACCTATAATTAACATGATGCCTGATAATAAAATTGATCACCACAAATCACAATATTTACAGGGGGGACTTGTCATACTGAATAAAAAAACTGCGGACTCGATTGTAGGCTTGGTTGCCCTGCTTGCGGTAACTGCTTTTTTTTAATCGGATTTACATCTGGCT
>DMJC01000187.1 GCA_003451915.1 Clostridiales bacterium | reverse complement strand
TCGGCATCACTGCTGTCGCAGACTCTCTGACCGATGCCATTGGGATTGCCTATGCCAATGCCAACAGAATCTCTTTTCAAAACATGCATTTTCGCAGGGACATTGGCCAAACAAAATGAAAATCGGGTTATTCGGCGGTACATTTGATCCCGTGCACCTGGGCCATGTTGCCTTGGCGGAAGCCGCACTGGCAGCCGGTGAACTTGATCGCCTCATCATCATGCCAGCAGGACAACCACCGCATAAAACAGGTCAAGTTGTCAGCATGGCCGGATATCGTTATGAGATGTGCTGGCAGGCGTTTGCCGGTGATCCGCATTTTGAAGTCTCTGATTTGGAAATTCTGCGGGCAGGCCCTTCATACACATTAGATACAATCCGCCAGACCAAGCATCAGCTGCCAGCTGATGCAGAACTTTTTCTGGTTTATGGCTCTGATATTCTCAATGATATTGAAAAATGGCATCAGCCAGCTGCGATTATGTCTGAATGCGCATTATTGTTAGGGGTGCGTGGCGGATCAAGCCAATCGGATAGTAAAGCCAAGGCTGCTGACCTGTGTCAGCGATATAGTGCCAGAATATCTTTTTTTGATGCCCCCAAGATTGAGTTATCCAGCACATTGGTCCGCGAAGCTGCTGCCGCGGGGCATGCGTTCCAGTCCTGGGTGCCTGAAAAGGTTGCCCGGACAATCAGCAAACACAAATTGTATCAGTATCAATCTGACATGATGGCTGTCAGCAAACCTTTGACGGACCAGCTAAGTTTGTTGGAAAGGCAGATCTGGCCGCTGCTTGATCGCAAGCGTTTATTGCATTCGCTTAATGCCACGGTTTATGCACTTCATCTGGCAAGAATACATGCTGTTGATCTGACCCAGGCTGGTGTTGCCGCCTTGCTTCATGATTGTGCCAAATGCCTGCCCCGGCATGAAACGCAGATGTATGCCAGGCTGATGGGCGATGACGCTCTGCTTGACCGTGAACTGGCGCATGGCCCGGCTGGCGCCTGGCTGGCCAGAGAACGTTTTGGCGTTGATGATCCTGCAATTTTACGGGCTATCCATTATCACACCACAGGAAGTCCGGGCATGACCAGCCTTGATAAGATCATTTTCATCGCGGACAAGGTTGAACCGGCGAGAACTTATGATAATCTTGATGAAATCCGCCGATTGGTCGAATTTGATCTGGATGCAGCATTAAAAATATGCCTGAGTGAAATCGACCTGTTTTTGAAGAGAGAGAAGCTGAAACCACATCCCTATACTGGTATAGCGCAGGCTGAGCTGGAACAGAGAACAAGGAACAAGTAACAAGGAACGAGTAACAAGGAACAAGGAACAAGGATCGAGTAATGAGGAACAGGTATTGAGTCAAGTAGATATGATATAATTTTTACATTAATTATTTTAGGAGGGTGATTGATTGACAGTAGAACAGAAAACCCAGATGATCCAAACGATCCTGGCTGACAAAAAGGCGAAGAACATTGAAATAATTGACTTAGAAGGGAAAACCATTCTGGCTGACCGCTTTGTCATCGCAACAGGCACATCGGTCACACATGTCAAAGCTTTGGCAGGTGAAGTCGAAGAAATGATGAAAAACAATCATCAGATCATGCCCGATCACATTGAGGGCTATCATAGTGGCCGTTGGATTTTGTTGGATTATGGGGATGTCGTTGTGCATGTCTTCCATGCAGAGGAACGTGACTTTTACAGCCTGGAGAAGCTCTGGCGGGCCAGCAGGAGTTGACCAGCCTCGCAGGTTTTGTCGTTATTTGTCGTTGAAATGGCAGCTCAGGCTGCTTTTTCATTTGTTATACTGGCCGGCAAGGTGGTGATCAGTATGAAAAACGGACAACCAAAAGCTGGAAGACTTTCCAGAATCAGATTAACCATGATTCTGACATTGCTGTCCATCATTGGCATTGCGTTTTGGAACCTTCTTTTTCCGGGACCGGATCTCCAGATTACTGAAACGTCAAATATGACTACATTTCAGCAGTCAGACAGTGAGCAGCAATTACCAGCAATCTCAGATCCGATTCCGATTTACCAGGTTGGTGCTGTTCCTAATCCGGGAATCTATCTGGTTGAGCGCGGCAGTTATTTATATCAGTTGATTGAGCAGGCAGGAGGTTTGCTTGAAAATGCCGCAGCTGAGTCAATCAATCTGGCACTGCAACTGAATGACAACCAGCTGGTCAGGATCCCGACCCGAGATGAAGTCCAGGCTGATCCTGCCGCAGCGATCGGGATAACGCTGCAGACGGCAGGCCCCATGATTGATCTTAATCGAGCTGATGAGTCGCAGTTGGAATTTTTACCTGGTGTTGGCCCGTCAACAGCTAAAGCTATCGTCTCATACCGGCAAAAAAACGGCCCATTCCAATGCGTCGAGGACCTGATGAATGTTCCGGGCATTAAAGAAAGCCGTTTCAATACTTTGAAAGACTTGGTGATTATTAATTAGTCAGCAGGTTAAGTCGGCAGATTCCCGGAAACCGTTTCGACTTCAAAGATGTTTAGTCCATCATTGAGTATAAATGAGCTTGCATGATGCAGTCGCCGGCAGTTTCAGACTGATGCCGCCAGACACTTTATCTAATCTGCCGCCAGAAAAGTTTCGCCACAGGATGAATATGCAGCACGTTGCCTTTAATTTCATAGAAATAGTCCATTTCACGATAAGCGGTATATAAATCTGAAACATAGCTGCTAAAACCAGACAGCAGAATCGAATCTGAAGATAACCTTGTAAAAGAAATTATCGTGTATTATTATAGAGTGAACTATAAAATGACCTGATTAAGGTTCGAAACGGGGGATTTTCATGTCTGATTTCAGTGATGCCGCTTATAGAAACACCTTCCGGCATACCTCATCGCATATTCTCGCTCATGCTGTTAAACGTCTTTACCCGGAGACGAAACTGGCGATCGGCCCAGCTATTGAAAATGGCTTTTATTATGATTTTGATCGTGACACACCTTTTACAACCGATGATCTGAAGAACATTGAAGATGAAATGCAAAAAATCGTCAAGGAACACTTGATGGTTGAGCGTTTCGAGCTGCCTCGCACGGAAGCACGCCAACTGATGGCCGAAAAAGGTGAGATTTACAAAGTTGAACTGATCGACGAGCTGCCACCGGAAGCAACGATATCGTTTTATCGGCAAGGCGATTTTGTCGACCTTTGTGCCGGGCCACATTTGGCGAATACTGCCGAGGTTAAAGCCTTTAAACTGACCCAGCTGGCAGG
>DMJC01000199.1 GCA_003451915.1 Clostridiales bacterium | reverse complement strand
GGTGCCTGGCACCAAAACGCAACTTGACAAATCGATTTTATGATAAAATAAAGATATCTACTTTCATGTGCCTGCCAATTGCATTTTCTTTCGATCTTAATGCTGACGAGGGGGAAATCGAATATGGGTAAGGGTAAAGCAAAGAAAGATGTCAAGGTTTTTGCGGAGGCTCCAGATCAAACTGCTGTGCCGGCCCGCCAGGATGACCGCAAGCTCGGCAAAGCAATTTATGAAAAGGAGCTTGCCCGCCTGCAAATTGATCTGGTCAAGCTGCAGGAATGGGTCAAGGCCAAAGGCCTCAAGGTCGTGGTCATTTTCGAAGGCCGTGACGCTGCCGGCAAGGGCGGTGTGATCAAACGGATCACCGAGGCTCTGAATCCTCGCATTTGCCGGGTCGAAGCTCTGCCGAAGCCCAGCGAGGTGGAATCGACGCAGTGGTATTTTCAGCGATATGTGGCAAGATTGCCTGCAGCAGGCGAAATTGTGCTCTTTGACCGCAGCTGGTATAACCGGGCCGGCGTCGAGCGGGTCATGAATTTTTGCACTGAAGAACAATATCGCGAATTTCTCCGCTCCTGTCCGGAGTTTGAAAAAATGCTGATTCGTTCGGGGATCATCCTGATCAAATACTGGTTTTCAGTGTCCGATGATGAGCAGGAGAAACGCTTTCAGGATCGCATCAACGACCCGACCAAGCGCTGGAAGCTCAGCCCGATCGATCTCGAGTCCAGAAGCCGCTGGGTGGATTATTCCCGGGCGAAAGACGAGATGTTTGCTTATACAGACACCAAGCAGTCGCCGTGGTACGTCGTCAATGCAGACGATAAAAAACGCGCCCGGCTTAATTGCATCAGCCACCTGCTCAGTCTGATTCCTTTTGAAGATCTTACTCCAGAACCGATCAAGCTGCCGCCCCGCCAGAAAGACACCGGGTATGAACGGCCGCCGATAACCGATCAGACTTTCGTTCCAGACCTTTATGCGCATTTAGCTGAGTAAGCGGATAGCTAAAAGATTTATGATTCCCAGCAATAAATCTCCCAATCAAAACCGGAGGCGAAAGTATGAAATTGACTGCCAAGCAAAGAAAGCTGCTTTTCATTGGTGTACCCGCAGTTTTAATCCTGGCCCTGGTGATCATGGCGCTGGCCGGTGTGTTTGCCGGACTCCGAGACCAGTCAACCATTACGTTTGAGCGGCCTTTTATCAAGACCAGCCATACTGACAAGACACCGCAGACTTTAGCTGAGCTGTTGAATACAGCCCAGCCGTCATTGGATGTTTTGCTGCAGGAAAACCGCTTGCAAAAGGAGCTCCTGGCTGCCAATCAGCTGACCGACGCCGTCAATTCCCGATTATCGCTTTACGGTCTGCGAACCTTGCGTGATGAAGCCATCAAATTGATAGCCGATCGGGAAGTGCAGGCTGATCTCTGGTCAGATCCGACAGGAACCGGATCTTCCTATATCCAACTGGCAGCAGCTTCGGCGGATAACTTGCCTGGACTGACAACCCGGATGGATCAGCTGCTGGCTAAAGAAACGCCAGCCATCGGATTGCTGGAACCGCAACTGGACTTGCGCGGTGTCTGGAGCCGCGATGAAAAAGCCTTGTTGCGCTGGATGCCGCAAGGCACCTGGATTCCCGACCAGGGTTACTCACTCTACCGGATTATTAACGGGCAGAGCGAACTGATCGCCAGCCAGATCGGCACGGCAGAATTCCGGCTTGATAATTTGAAACCGGGCGCCGAATATGCCGATCTGCTGACTGAAACATTTGGTTTGGCAACCTTGGACAGCAGCAAGCTCAACCAGCTGGGCCTGGCTGATACGATCGCCTTTCAAAAACTGGCGTATAGCGGTGGCACACTCAATCGGCAAAGAGCCCGCGTCAGCGGCCAGATCGATTTCGACTATCTTAGCACGCAGTTGCTGACCGTTCCCGGAACGCTGCTTGAAAAGCTCCCGGCGACAGATGCCGCACAACAGGTGACTTTGCAGATCGGTAAGCTCCAGAATCCCGTATCATACGCCTTTTCATCGGATAAAATCTTGAACATGGCTGCCATGACAGTTATCCCTTTGCCTGTCGTCCGGCCTTATGAAAAACTGGCTGCCAGCCAGTCTGCCTTGATGACCGAAATTCTCGAATCACGGCAGGGCATTCTGGCCAAGGCTTTTACTGACCTGGCTTTTGCCGAGGATGCCGGTCTGGGCTGGGTCGATGATCTGGCCAGCCTCAATCTGGCTGAAGGAACGGTGATCACCTATCGTCTGGAAGCCGGTGACGGACTGAAGGCAACCCTTGACCTGACAGCCGGCCAGGAAACGCTGGCCTCCCAGCCTCTGGGCCTGGCTGGCTACGGTGTCGACAACCGGGTCGATCTGCGCTGGCTGGCACCGACGCTGGAAACGGACAAGCGGATGATTGCCGGCTATTGGATCGAACGGAAAAAGTCTGGCGAAAACAGCTTCAAGCGTCTGAATGCTGTGCCGGTTGCCATATCGTACTCGCTGGACGAGACCGGCGTCTTTTTTGAAACACCCAGCTTCTACCAGGATCTTGAATTGAAAAACGGTGATTCAGCCGTCTATCGTGTTCAAACCCTGGATATTTTTGGCCGGACCAGTGAATTTTCAGAAGAATTGGCTGTCAAGGTTTATAAAGTGACGCCGCCGAGCATCCCTTCGACTGACCAGCCGTTGCTGTCCAGTGACGCCAAGACGCGAGCGGATGCTTTTTATCAGCAGATTGTCGAAAAAAACAACAATGTCAACGGGATCATCCTGCCTGTGACACGAACATCGGACGACACAGCATTGTTCGTTATCTATAGGGCTGCCGCGCTGGGTGCGGGCCATTTCGGTGAACCGGCTGAGATCGGCCGCGTCGCCCTGAGTCAGCAAACCAACGTAGCCGTCCGGCCGGGCCGTTACACTCAGATCATCAATCCCAAAAACAGCGCATCGGTCGATCTGGCCTTCTTTGATGGCGATGTGCAGCCGGGATATTCTTATAAGTATTGGGTGGCGGCCATCGACAACTGGGGCAATGAAAGTGCCTGGTCAACCGCCCGGGTCATGGGACAGCCGATGACTGTGAATCCGGCTGATCCGACCGGCCTGACGGCGGAATTGCTGCGTAACGACCTGCCCGACCTGTCGCTGGCTGCGCCAGGCTTTGGCGTTAACATTATCGACAATGTCACCCTCGCCGATATCATCGGCAGCGGCAAACCGGCCACCCCGCGGCTTGGCGTCTCCGACGTGATTTTGCAGGCCAAGGCCAATAAAATTGAGTTTGCCAAGGCCGGTTTGGCAGCTGATACCATCAGCGCGCTGTTCAGCAATTTACCCAATGCCGATGATATTCATACGATTGTAGCGATCAGCAATGAAGAACTTCGGCCGGACAAGACTGCGCTGGTCAGCTGGCCTGCATACAGCGGCAGCGGGCTGGCCGGTTACAATGTCTACAGGGCGACTGCGCCGGCCACAGCTGTTGCTGAACTGCAGGCGCTGAGCAAACCCGAGGTCCTGGCCCGCTATGCCTGGCAACTGATCAAAGCCAGTCACACGACCAACCAGATTGTCGATATCACCCTGACACCGCAAGCCGATCAGGTTTACTTGTATTTGATCTGTCTGGTGCCGGAAAACCGTCCTGGCTCAAGTCTGGATTTGTCTGATTATGATCTGGCCGGTGCTTTGCAGGCAACTGTACCAGGCGGCTGGGTGCGTCTGAACTGGCAGAAGCCGGCCGACCCTCAGGTCCGAACCTATAAAGTCTATCGGGCTGAAGTCGAAAATTTCAAGCAAGATCAGAATATTGCCGATCTCAGCTGGAATCTGGTCGGCGAATCTTCAGATTATACCAGCTATACTGAAAAAGTCGACCAGACCTATGCCCATTACTATTATTACCGGGTCAGTTCGGTGGATGTCTGGGGTCTTGAATCAGCCGGGACAGCCCCGCTGGCTTTCCGGGTACCTGCCACATCGCCGCCGCAAACGCCGGCCATGCTGGTGCCGCTGGCACAAAAAGGTCAGATCCAGGTCAATTGGGCTGGCGTCGCACATGCTGACAAATATATTCTTTACCGAACGACATTGCCGAAAATTTCCGAAGATGACTTGTTTGACCTGCAGGTTAACCGGACGGCTGTTTTTAATCGGATTTTCAAAGACACGTCAGCGGATGATTTGTTTGTCATCAAACGTTTCAACAGCTTCGGCAATCGTGTTTTGACACCGGAGGCCAGTACGCCGGTTCTGTCGATCGACAAATTTAACACGCTGCAGCAGGTTGACCCGCTCAAGCTGCAAGCGGCGATCGCTCAGATCAGCACGGCTGACAAACTCGATCTTTTTCAGAAGATTGCCGATAAATACGGGCCCCTGGCTCTGCGAAACTACAGCCAGCTCAGTGAAGCGGCGGCCAATCTGGTCATCTGGGATAAAATCGCTGAGATTCCCGCCGGCAGCATCAGCGATCCGCTCGGCGCCTATAGTTATCTCGATCAGGATGTCCGATTTGGTGACAGTTATTATTATACCGTTCAGGCAGTCAATGATGATAACCTGGCCAGTGCCCGGCCACAGCCGGTCATGTCGTCACCGCGCAAAAACGGGCCTTTCGAGCCAGTGACCGGCCTGGCCGGCAAGATCGATGATGGCCGGCCGGTACTAACCTGGAATCAAGCCAAAGATGCCAATTTGTCTTGGGTTGAGAGCCGTGAGTATGTTGCCGGTTACATCGTTTATCGCAGCACAGCTGAAAACGGTGATTATTATCAGGCCAGCCCGCTCCTGCCCGAACTGACCTGGCGCGATGAATTTGCCGATCCTGGCGCTTATAACTGGTACCGGGTCAAAGTCGTTGATACGGCCGGTTATCTATCTGAATTTTCGCCTCCCGTGCTGGTCCGCAGCCAGCCGCAGTTTGAGATCATCACCCGCCTGCAGCCGATCACTTTCGATGCGCTGCCGTTGCCCAGCCGCAGCGTGATTGTACCGATCACCCCGCGAATCACACCCGGTCTTCAGATCTATAAAGAATACCAGAAGCTGACCCTTGGCAGCTACACGATCAGCAATGTTCAACTTCTTTTCCTGAGTGGTGTCGGCAACGGAACCGGCTATATGACTTTCGGCCAGGACGAATACTTTAAAGTCGACCTGACCGATGTTTATCTCGGGTCAATCACCGGCGTCGATCCAGCTGTGGAAAGTCGCATCCTGCGCGGTTCGGTCAGCCTGAGCGAAACAGTTTACCTGCCCAAATGCGGCGTGACCTTCACCAGCCTCAACCTGACAGCTGGCGATCCGGCCGCTGCCGCCAGTGGCTACCTGCAGGCTCCGTCAGCCGATGGCAGCCCGGTCAGCCAAAACCTGATGGGCGATCTCTATGCGTTGTCCTTCAGCAACAGCACAATCACATCGGGTGGCCGCATTGATGTAGACACCGTGCCTGGCTTCCGTTACGGCCAGCTGGTCATCGCGCCCTCCCGATCTGGCGTGGCTTTCCTGAATCCGAGTAAACGCCAGCCCGCACGAGTCACCATAGCCGAAGGCACAGCCGAATATCATCTTGATCTCGAGACACTGGATAACAGCGGCTTTGAGTATAAATACGGCCTGTTGTCATTTGACCCGGCTGGCCAGATGAGCGGTAAACTGACCCTGGGCAAAGATCAGACCCTGCGTCTGGTCATTCCGGCTGGCCTTGGCCTCAAGGCTTCTTCGTCAACCCTGGTTTATGAGCAGGGATCTGTCAGCGCGGCAGCCAGCTCGATCAAGGGCAAAATTTTACTGCCGTTCACAACATTTGATGACACTTATGTGCCGCCAGCCAGCATGATCCGGCCCAACCTGAATGATTCTGCTGCTCTGGCCGGTTTTGACCGTTTTCTGCCGGACGGCATTGTTGCAGAAACACCCTCGCGAGACTCGATCATTCAATCGATGACGCCAACCGAGATTGCTGATCTCGATTCAGCGATCACCTATTTTGCGGAACGGGTGCAATCAACATCTTTGCTGATCATGCCGACATCGGCTTCCCTGATCGCCCGCCTGTCGACCGTCGACCTGGACATTGCCGCCTGGGACGGTCACGGCATGGCCATGAACCAGACCAGTATGACCCCGGCTAACGTCGGTAACGCCGGCGCAGACACCAGTGCCGCTCTTGGTGTCACACCCGGCCGGGTCGCCCTCGACCTCGACCGTCTGTCAGCTGTGAACATGCAAGGCGCACCGGCCGAAACCGGCGAAAATTTCTGGCTGGGCATCATTGTCAAGGAAGGCCGCCTGGCTTTACCGGCTGAATACATCAAACAGGACAACGGTCAGCGGATTGCCTTCGGGCTGACTGCCGGTGAGCTGATTTATGATCTCAACGGATTCTCCTATCAAAACCTGATTTATAATCCGGAGGGAACCCCGGCCGACTTCGGTCCCAAGCTCGGCAATTTCCGTGATGTCAAAATCTTTGACTGCACACTCGACCTGTATGGCAACCGGGTGAACCTGGAAATGAACGGCGAGCTGGGCATCCCGCTGTTTAACTTTGAAAAGGGCAAGATCAAGCTGTACACCAACAAGGACGGCGATTTCATCTGCACCATGGCCCAGACGCCTGCCATCGACGCCGCCGGCACAGGTGAAGTCAAAGTCACGATCCAAGGCGGCCAACTGATGCCTGACGGCCTGCATGTCAATGGCCTGCTTGACATTAATCTGGCCGACAGCCTGGTCTTGTCCGGCGTAGCCTTTAATGAACTGATCATTCCTGCTGACATGGCGATGCTGACCGAATCAGGCAATGCTGATCAGCACTACGGTATTGCCCTGCTTGACCAGCCGCAGACAGTCAAATTCCACGATTTCCCAACCGAGATCCGCGCCCTCAGCTTTGTCGCCGAAAAGAAGCTGCTTCAGGTCAGCCTGATGAAACCAGCTTTCGTCAATGGCCTGAAACGGACCCTTAGTCTGGGTGGTACACCACTGACCGGCGCAACACTGGAAGTCTACCAGAGTTCGTTGACACTCTGGGGCGGCCTGCAATTATCTGACAATATTGCCCTCAATGTTGAAGATGATTTCGATCGCATTGTGATTGGCGAGGCTATGTCCGCTCCCGCCGTCAATTATGAAACGTCGGTCGCCAAACTGGATTTTGAGTTTGAAGAGTATGTCAAAATTGACGGCGTCGTCAAACCTGTGCCCGGCACCACCGACAAAGGTTATGTCGAATACACAGCCGTCGGTGATGGCATTGACATGGCGTTCAACACCATCTGCGACCTGGCCGGCTATTCTGTGCACAGTAAAACCCGCTTCGGCTATGACTACGAAAATGAGCGTTACTTCTTCGCCCTCGGCAGCTATTACGATGACCCGGATGGTATCAGCTTCTATTATGGAAAGATGAAAAACATCAACGGCGTCATCGGCTACAACGTCGACTTGCCGAAAACGGCCGACGGGCGTTTTGCCATCCCGAAAGGCAAAAGCGCGCTCTTCGATTCGGTCAGCAGCATGGCGGTCGACCGCACGCCAGGCGGCAATTATTTCTTCGCTTCGACGGTGCTGCTTGAATTTGGCATCAGTTATCAGGATGCAACTATAAAAATCGTCGAGGTCCGTGACTGCTATATTGTCGTGGAAAAAGGGCCCAGTCTTGAATCCGGCGGTGATCTCTATACGCCGCTGGATATCGAAGAGCTGGTCACTGAGGGTAATTTCTCTTACACTGGCTATACGCGTCTAGGCTATTATCATCCGCAGCGCCTTTTCCAGTTTGACAGTGTGATCGAGGAGATGCAGACCTATTCGCTGACCGTAAGCGGTTCGGTCGGCTGTGAAATGAACCCTGTGTTCTGGGAAGTCCGCATCGGTTATCCCGACGCGCTGGAAGCCAAGCTCAGCGGTCTGGCTGAAGCCGGCTTCGGCATCATGTTCCGTTCATCAGACATCCCCGATGACAGTTATATCAAAGCCCGCATTTACTTCAACTTTGATGCCGAAGCGAACATTTCCATCGTCTATGTTCGCGCTTATCTGCACGCCGGCGCTGAAGGCCTCTACGAATTTGACACCAAACGTTTCGTGCTCGATGTCTGGGTGGAAGGCGGCGTCGAAGGCGGCATCAAAGTCAAAGGCAAACGATACAACATCATCCACGTCATGATGGGCGCCAACGGCCAGATCATCGGCCAGGTTGGCCAAAACTGGCAACTCAGCGCCAACGCGCGCATTTACTATTCGCTGGATCTTTGGATAACTGAGATTGACGGCTCGGTCAATTGGCATATTGCGAAAAGTTTCTGAGTCAGCAAAGCTGGCTCAGAAACTTTTCGCATGAAGGGCGGCTTCGCCGCATGAAAGCAGCCAAAGGCTGCATGAAGGGCTCGCTTTGCTCGCATGAAGGGCGGCTTCGCCGCATGAAGGCAGCCAAAGGCTGCATGAA
>DMJC01000160.1 GCA_003451915.1 Clostridiales bacterium | reverse complement strand
GTGAAAAGTGAAGAGTGAAAAGTGCGCCTTCGGCGAATTATTGCGCCAAAGGCGCTATCAAGCCAGTTTTACTGGTGCCAATCATCCGCTTCGCGCTAATTGAGCTTTGCGAAGCAAAGCGATCACTTTTCACTTTTCACCCTTCACTACCCGAGCTCCGCTCGGGTTTCACTTTTCACCTTTCACCTTTCACTTTTCACTTCGAAAAATCGTTGTTGACGATTTTTTGATTATGTGCTACATTACCGTCAAGTACCTTTACAATTTAAAATCCCGCACGTTGAGAGGGATCAGTAAACAGCTGAAGGATTTCAGAGAGCCGTTGGATGGTGTGAAACGGTATCTGCAGGCCGTTGAACTCGCCCAGGAGTGCACATCGCTGAACTTGTTTGACAGTAGGTGGTGTCGGATGCCAACCGTTACAGCGGCAGGATATCGGTCTGACGACCCGTATCTGTTGAGTGCATCCCTTGCAGAAGGGGTGAAGAAGAGTGGTACCGCGGATGGTTTATAGCCTTTCGTCTCTGAATTTTAGAGGCGATGGGCTTTTTTATTTTCCCGGATACCGCGTTTTCAGGACCGGGAACTGCAAGAGGAGGAGAGGACATGAAAAATTTTGAGAAGTACAAGCCGTATCCGGCGATCAGTCTGCCGGACCGCCAGTGGCCGAGCCGGACGATCACCCAGGCACCGGAATGGTGCAGTGTTGATTTGCGCGATGGCAACCAGGCTCTGGAAGTGCCGATGAATCTGGAACAGAAACTGATTTTTTTCCAGAAACTCGTCGATGTCGGCTTCAAGACAATTGAAATTGGCTTCCCGGCCGCATCAGACACCGAGTATGACTTTACGCGGTATTTAATTGATAACAATTTGATTCCCGATGATGTGACCATTCAGGTACTGACTCAGTCGCGTCAGCATATCATCGAGAAGACTTTTGAAGCGCTGCGGGGCTGTAAAAATGCTGTTGTCCATCTTTACAACTCTACATCAACGTTACATCGAGATGTTGTCTTCAAAATGGACCGAGCCCAGGTTATCGAGCTGGCCCAGTCGGGTGCCCGGCTGGTTGCCGAAATAGCGGCTAAGGACACTTGTGGCACCAACTTCACCTTTGAGTATTCACCCGAGAGTTTCACTGGCACGGAAATTGACTTTGCAGTTGAAATCTGTGATGCTGTCTGTGATGTCTGGCAGCCGACACCGACTAAAAAGGTCATTATCAATCTGCCGGCGACGGTCGAGATGTCGACACCGAATATTTATGCCGACATGATCGAATACTACTGCCGCCACACGCGTTACCGCAATTCGGTCATTGTCAGTCTGCATACTCACAATGACCGCGGCACCGGTGTTGCAGCAACCGAAATGGGACTGCTGGCAGGCGCTGACCGTGTCGAAGGCACACTGTTCGGCAACGGCGAACGTACTGGCAATGTCGACATCATCACGGTGGCACTCAATATCTTTACTCAGGGCATCGATCCGCAGCTCGACATTTCGGACATCAACGATCTGGTCGAGTCTTATGAAAGAGCCAACCGCATGTCAGTCCATCCACGCCATCCCTATGCCGGCAAACTCGTCTATACGGCATTCTCAGGTTCGCATCAGGATGCGATCAACAAGGGCATGTCCAAGATGAAGGAAAGTCAGATGTCAGACTGGGCTGTGCCTTATTTGCCGATAGACCCGCAGGATGTCGGCCGCAGTTACGACCCGATCATCCGAATCAACAGCCAGTCGGGCAAGGGCGGCGTTGCTTACATTCTCGAACAATTTTACGGGCTGCATCTGCCCCGACAGGTCCAGCAGACCTTCAGCCAGCTGGTCACCAAAGTTTCCGACCAGCGCCAGGCGGAACTCAAACCCGACGAAATCCACGATTTGTTCTTTGCCAACTATGTCAATGTGACAACACCGCTTGAGCTGAAGTCCTATCGTGAAACGATGGACGATGATCAGCACGTCAATATGTCGGCAGTGATCAATGACCATGGAGTCGAGAAAACGATCAGCGGCTCTGGCAATGGTCTCCTGGATGCTTTCTGTGAGGCCCTGCGCCAGTACCTGAACAGCAAGCTGGAAATTACCGCTTACCAGGAACACGCACTCGAGCGCGGCTCAACGTCTAAGGCCATCACATATGTCCAAATCCAGAATGGCGGCAGCAAGCTCTATGTCGGATCCGGCGTCAGCAGCAACATCAGCAAATCGTCACTACGGGCTGTGGTCAGCGCAGTCAATCAGATGCTGGCGGCTAAAAAATAAAGCTTGTATAAATAAACTGAATATTCTTTTATAAAATGGTATAATCATCTCAATCGACGTATTTGATTGAGGTTCTTATGCTTTATTTTGACCTCATGATTTTGAGAATTCTTTTGACTGGCCTGGTTTCGATTATATTGACCAGCATCTTTTTTATAGCAAGAAAACTGCTGACTCATCAAATTCGTTACATTTTTCTACTCGTTTTATTGATTTTACCTTTACTGGCTTTTCCGATGCTGATCACGGTCAAATTGCCGTCAGAAGCTCCTGACTGGCTGTTGGATATCCGACTGCCTGATCCGGATCAGCAGCTATTGACGCAGACTGGTATTGGATTTTTGACTGAAGAACTTTTCAAGACTGAAGGACCCGTCAGCGCAGAAATCAGTACATGGCTGACTGAACAGGGTTATCAAAATGATCTGGGACTGTCAGAGCAGCTTGTCCTTTATCTGCCTCTGTTAAAACTGATTTATTGGGTTGGCTTTGTATTATCCCTGCTGGTCAACATTATCCTGCTGATCCGCCGATTGCGCAAACGCACCCAATTTCGCTCATTAAGCGCATCCAGTCTCAATCAGAGTGACTGGCAGTCGGAAATAGCCCGGATTCGTGATGAAACGGGAATATACCGGAAGTCAGATGTTGTCCTGGCTGGTCCGGATGAACATCATGTCTGGGCAATCTTACAAAACTGGCGTCAGCGGACGATTCCAGTACCAACCAACGAACTTTCTGAGGTCAATCCACCTGAAAGGCGCGACTGGCTGATCCGGCAACTGCAGCTTGCAGCACACCCTCGGATTCTCATCACGATCATCTGGCTGATTACCCGCAGCTTGCTCTGGTTTAATCCCTGGATCGATTATTGCTTTAAGTCCATAATAACTCATGATCGCCATAAGTCCGACCATAAGCAGGGGGGAAAAATCAACCCATTCCGGTGGGTTGCCAGCGGAACAGCAATTTTATTAATGATCGGCAGCCTGGCGATGGTCGGATGGCAAATTCCTCAACAAATCACGCGCGACTTCAAATTGTTAAAAAACGAAAATGCCCCGGAACTGGATGTTGACATTCTCGACCAATATCCGCAGCGAACGAAGCCGATCGTGAACTGGATCTTTAATCAGAAAACTGACGAGTATGGATTTGCTTTGCTTGACCCAGATGGCCAGCCAATCTGGTTTGTTCCGGGACGTGATATCTGGGACACCAGCTATTTGAACGATTTATCATTGATGTATGTCTGGCAGATTTCTGCTGTTCAGATGACTGATCAGTCCTGGTCGCTGATATCGAACATCAACCGGTATAACAGTAGCCCTCATGCTGATGATGAACGTACTTTTATAACTGATTCGGCCTGGCATCTGCACATCAGCCAAGATGGTCAGCTGATCAGTTCGGACAAAGTCGTTGAATATCAGAGGGCGCAGCTGATTTCGGACAGTATCGTGTCTTCAGGTTCCTTGCTGAATGACGGTTCATATCTGTTGACCGATCGGAAGTCCCAATCAGCCAGCCTGAGCAGTGACATCAACATAACTCTGGTGTATGTCAACGAGATAAACCGTTTCAGCGCTGATGGTGAAAAACCTGGGAAAACAGGTACTCCTGACTGGGTGAATGCATTGAACCGATGTTATATCACGAAGGCAACCCGCTATGGACAAATGGAATTCATTGCCCAAAATAAAATTGAGCAGATCATTCCGGTATGGGAAAGTAATGTTGGATTACTCAATTCACGAGGCACAATTTCCTCGATTCCGGGCTTGAATCCCAAAAAACAAATAATAACGGACTTAAATAAAAGTTTACCAATCTAGCG
>DMJC01000196.1 GCA_003451915.1 Clostridiales bacterium | reverse complement strand
TGGGCGAGATATTCCTGATAGGATATGCCCAGAAACCTGCGGATGAAATGTGAGAGATGGAATGTGCTAAGCCCCTCGCGCTGCGCCAAGTCTTCCAGTGTGATTTTATAAGCAGCGTTATTATGGATATACAGTAAAATCCGGTTCAGACGCTCCAGATTGTTTTCATAGGAATCAATTTCCTTTTGGGCAGTCATGGCATAAGGCAAGACAGTCAGGAGGGTGAAAACCAGTCTGTTCAGCGACTCCATCAGCAGAAACTGGAAGTTGGGCCGGCTGTCAGCGAAGGCCTTGATCATATTAATCAAGATCTGATGAACAACTGTCCAGCGGGCTATATCCTGCTGCCGCCGCAAATGCCGGTCGTTAAACCGGATATATTGCAGATCGGAAAAATAACTCTTGCAAAAAGATGGTGTGAACTGGACGACAAACATCAGATTGCCTTCATCGGTCTGGCGCAACGAGTGAATTTCATAGTGGTTGACAACAATAATGTCTCCTTGCTCCAATAAAATATTATCGGCGCCCAGCGTCAGATTCACAGATCCCTGCATGATATAGAGAACCTCGATATCGCCATGCCAGTGCTGCAATCGTTGATCAATCGTCACAAAATACGCATGCAGGCTCAATCCTTTTGAATGTCTGATAAACTCGTAATCCTGATTACTGACCAATGTTTCTCACCTCTTAGTTGATAAATCTATCATAGCAAGATTGTCGGCTATTCTCAACCATCAAGTCTTTGTCACTTCAAGACAGTAATGTTTTAATTACATTAGAGGCAGGTTGTATTACAGCCCGGCCTGATTTTTAATCTTTTCAATTATGGGAGGTTTGAAGAATGAAAACAACGATCTCTTACGGTATGGTCGGCGGCGACCTGAACGCGTTTATCGGCAAAGTCCATCGCGGCGCGATAGCCTTTGAGCCGAACACAACTTTGTCCGCGGCTTGCTTCAGCCGTAACCCAGAGAAAAACAAAATGACAGCTGAAACTTTCCATGTGCCTGCAGATCGTACCTATGCCAGTTATGAAGAAATGGCGGACAAAGAGAGTCTGCGGCCGGACAAGATCGACTTTGTCGTCATCTGCGCGCCTAACAACGCGCACTATGCCATCGCCAAAAAGTTCCTGGAAAAGGATTTCAATGTTTTCTGCGAAAAGCCCTTGACCTGGGGAATTGATGAGGCTGAAGAGCTCGAGAGAATGGCACGCGAAAAAGATTTGCTCTTTGGTGTTGCTTATGCCTATTCCGGATACCATATGGTCAAATTCGCCAAAATGCTCGTTGACGAGGGCAAGCTGGGCGACATCATCAATGTCAACGGCGAATACCCGCAGGAATGGCTGATTGACGAACTCAGCAAGACCATCAGCAAGACCGCCAAGTTTTCCGGCTGGCGTGCCGATCCCAAAGTATCCGGCATTTCCAACTGCACCGGCGACATTGGCACCCACATCGAGCATACCATGTCCTACATCACCGGCCTGCGCATCAAACGGCTCTGCGCCCGCACCGACTATTTCGAGCATGATCTCGATTTGAACTCAAACATTCTGCTGGAATTGTCGAACGGCGCCAGCGGCGTTTTCTGGAGCTCCCAGGTTGCCATCGGTCATATGAACGGCCTGCGCATCCGGATTTATGGCACACTCGGTTCGCTGGAATGGATCCAGGAGCAGCCCGAACAGCTCAAATTCACGCCCCGCGGCGAAGCACCCCAGCTGTTCTATCGCGGCGCCGGCTACGTCAGGGGACGCGCCGCTGAGCTCCGCCGCATCCCGGGCGGCCACATCGAAGGGCATTACGAGGCCTTTGCCAACATGTACAAGACCTACATGACTGCCCTGCTGAAAAAAGCTAACGGCGAACCGCTGACCAAGGACGACCTCGATTTCCCGAACGCCACCGATGGTGTTGAAGGCGTCAAATTCCTGCATGCCGTCATCGACAGCGGCAAGAACAATTCGGAATGGATCACACTCTGATCATTTGACTGTCAGCATAAAGAAGAAAGGAAATGAAGAATATGACCAGACCTGTAACTTTAGTCACTGCCCAGTGGTCCGACCTCCCGCTCGATGAAATCTGCTCACTTGCCAAAAAGATGGGTTATGAAGGCCTCGAACTGGCTTGCTGGGGCCACGTTGATGGGCGTAAAGCAGCCACCGACTCAGCTTATGTTGCCGGCATCAAGGCAACCCTCGCCAAGTATGGCCTGACTTGTTACGCTTTGGCCGCCCATCTGGCAGGCCAGTGTGTCGGCGACTTATGGGATCCTCGTCTCGACGGTTTTGCACCGGCTGAATTTGCCGGACAGCCGGCGAAAATCCGCGCCTGGGCTATCGAAGAAATGAAATATACCGCCCGCGCCGCCCGGGCGATCGGCTGCAAAGTCGTCACCGGTTTCATGGGCTCAGCGATCTGGAAGTACTGGTACTCCTTCCCGCAGACCAGTGAACAGATGGTCGCCGAAGGCTATGCCGAGGCCAAAGCCCTGTGGTCACCGATTTTTGACGTGTTCGATGAATGCGGCGTCCGGTTCGCCCTCGAAGTGCATCCGACCGAAATCGCCTTTGATTATTACTCAACCGAACGTCTCTTCAGCGAATTCGACAACCGGCCGACACTTGGCGTCAACTTTGATCCCAGCCATCTCATCTGGCAGGGTGTCGATCCGGCGATTTTCCTGCATGATTTCCGCAGCAAGGTCTATAACGTGCATATGAAGGACGCATATGTCTACCTGAACGGCCGCAACGGCATTCTGGGTTCACACCTGACTTTCGGCGACACGCGGCGCGGCTGGAATTTTGTATCACTCGGCCATGGCGACGTCGATTTTGACAAGATCATCCGCGAGCTGAACGGC
>DMJC01000234.1 GCA_003451915.1 Clostridiales bacterium | reverse complement strand
TGAAAGGTGAAGAGTGAAAAGTGAAGAATGAAGGATGAAGAATGAAGGATGAAGAATGCGCCGAAGGCGTAAAATTTGCGCCTGCGGCACATCATTGCACCTTCAGTGCATAATTGAGAGCCAGCTTCGCTGGCGAAGCCGCCACCTTTCATCTTTCACCCTTCACCTTTCACCTAAAAGAGTCTTCCCTGACCTAAATCAAGGAAGACCTCGTTCGCAAATCTCTATACTTGTTACTCGTTCCTTGTTCCCTGTTACTTGTTAAGGTACTTCGATCTCTTTGTTCCAGCTCATCAAGGCGCGCAGTTCGCGACCGACTTTTTCAACCTGATGCTCTGATTCGATGCGGCGGCGAGACATGAAGTTGGGACGGCCAACCTGATTTTCGAGAATCCAGTTGCGGGCAAAAACACCTTCCTGGATTTCCTGGAGAACTTTTTTCATCTCTTTTTTAGTTTCATCTGTGATGATGCGG
This sequence comes from Clostridiales bacterium, assembly GCA_003451915.1. Classification (GTDB taxonomy): domain Bacteria; phylum Bacillota; class Clostridia; order Saccharofermentanales; family UBA5734; genus UBA8949. The sequence goes on along the minus strand of DMJC01000234.1, from coordinate 3,839 downwards.
CGACCGACGCAATAGTCACCATACTCGGCTGTGTCACTGACCGAATAGCGCATCAGGGAAAGACCGCCCTGGGCGATCATGTCAACGATCAGCTTCATTTCATGAACACATTCGTAGTAGGCATTTTCAGGATCGTAGCCAGCTTCGACGAGAACTTCAAATCCGACTTTCATCAGTTCGGTGACGCCGCCGCACAGAACAGCTTGCTCACCGAACAGGTCGGTTTCGGTTTCTTCACGGAAAGTCGTGCCAAGCAGGCCTGCACGAGCAGAGCCGATGCCATATCCATAATCGAAAGCTATCGACTGGGCGTTGCCGGTGAAATCCTGGTAAACGGCAAAAAGTGACGGAACGCCGCGACCTGCCTGATATTGGCTGCGGACGGTGTGACCGGGACCTTTAGGCGCAATCATAAAGACGTCAATGTTTGCAGGCGGAATGATACGGCCGAAGTGAATATTAAAGCCATGCGCAAAGGCCAGTGCTTTGCCTTCCGATAAATTGGGCAGAATGTCTTTTTCATACAGCGCGGCTTGTTTTTCATCGTTGATGAGGATCATGACAACATCAGCCTGCTTTACGGCATCGGCAGCTGTGGTGACTTTCAGGCCGGCTGCTTCAGCCTTGGCCCAGGAGCGGCTGCCCTCATAAAGACCCACAATCACCTTGAATCCGCTCTCGTGCAGATTCAGGGCATGGGCGTGGCCCTGGCTGCCATAACCGATGATCGCTACGGTCTTGTTGTCCAAGGCATGGGTACGGCATTCGTTCTCTTTGTAGATTTTTTTCATGGGAATCCTCCTTGAGTTTCAAATCGTCGAATGTTCAATTTTATGTTTCTGTAATGGATTGACTGACATTCATGACCCGCTCGCCACGTTCAATCGCAATCGGTCCGGTTCTGACCAGCTCCAGAATGCCGTAAGGTTCCAGCATGCTTTGCAGCGCCTGGATTTTGTCATCTTTGCCGCTGAGCTCAATGGTCAGTGTCCGCGGCGAAACATCAATGACATGACCGCGGAAAATATCGACAATCTGCAGGATTTGCGCGCGCGTTGAGGCATCTGTCTTGACTTTGATGAAAACGAGCTGACGAGAAAAATGATCCTCGGGTGACAAGTGACGAACCATAAGCACATCGGGCAGCTTGTGCAGCTGACGTGTAATCTGCCGGACAAGTTCATCGTCGCCGCTGACCGTGATTGTGATTCTGGAAATCGCCGGATCTTGTGTCGTGCCAACGGCCAGACTTTCGATGTTATAACCACGCCGGGCAAACAAGCTGGTCACCCGGGTCAGAACACCAGCCCGGTTTTCAACCAGGACAGCTAAGCTTTGCAGCATCAGATCGTCCCCTTCATTCGTTTATATGAAGCCAAATTACCACTTTTTACCGCCGGTTTCAACAAAGGAGCGTCATGAAGTTGAAAAACGATAAGAATTTGATGAAAAATACCGTTCAGGTTAGCTTCAGTCGAGATAAATCGGCAGTAAACTTCCCGAACGGTACTGATCTTTCATGATTATAAACAGAAATTTTATTTTTTCAGCAGATCCCTGATTTCTTCCAGCAAGATAACATCATCAGGTTTTTTGGCCGGAGCTTCAGCCTCTTTTTTCTTGAATTTATTAATTCCCTTGACAATGAAAAAGATGACGATGGCGATGATCAGGAATTGCAGAATGACTTGGATCAGATGACCATAGGTAATGGCAACTTCTGGCTTGCCCAAAACTTCGTCAGCCGCACTCAGGATGATCTTGAAAGCGGAGAAGTCAACGCCGGCTGTAAGCCAGCCGATAATTGGCATGATGATATCATTGACCAGACCGTTAACGATAGCACCAAACGCTGCGCCGAGAACAACAGCGATTGCCAGGTCAATGACATTGCCGCGAAGAATGAATTTTTTGAATTCTGCCCACATGATAAATCCCTCCGATCAAATTTGTTAAGATCAATGATCTGAACATATTTCAATTATAACGAGAATAGGCGAAAACTGCAAAAAGAACATATGTTTGACATTGCTGCTAATTTGCCCTATACTTGTGTTATGTAGCGTGAGAGTCATGTATTACCAACAAAGGGATTGACGCGAGAAGGTGATGATGATGGACCTGATGCAGAAACTGGCTATCCTTGGTGAATCCGCCCGATATGATGTCTCGTGCTCAACCAGTGGTGTTGATCGGCCGAATCAGGGCACGGGTATTGGCAATGCCAGTATCGGCGGCATTTGTCACACCTGGACAGAGGATGGCCGCTGTGTTTCATTGCTCAAGGTTTTAATGACCAATTATTGTGAATATGATTGCGCGTATTGTGCCAATCGCCATTCCAATGACATCGTGCGGGCTGCTTTTTCGCCTGAGGAACTGGCCGACCTGACCATTGCTTTTTATCGCCGAAATTATATCGAGGGTTTATTTTTAAGTTCAGGTGTGGTTAAAAGTCCTGATCACACCACTGAACTGATGATTCGGGTTTTAGAGCTTCTGCGCCGGCAATACCGGTTCAATGGCTACATCCATGCTAAAGTCATTCCAGGCACATCAGCCGATCTTGTTGAACAGACCGGGTTTTTGGCAGACCGCATCAGCGTCAACATGGAGCAATGCACTGTGGCATCACTGCAGCAGCTGGCCCCGCAAAAGACTGCACTGGCGATCGCAAAACCGATGCAGTTCATCGCCAGCCGACGTCAGGCCAACCGTGATGAGATCATCCGTTACCGTCACTCGCCTGTGTTTGCGGCAGCCGGCCAAAGTACGCAAATTATCATCGGCGCCAGTCCGGAACGCGATCTGCAGATTTTGTCGTCGACACAGCGATTGTATAATGATTATCAATTGAAACGCGTCTACTATTCAGCATACATCCCGATTAATGCCGATAAACGGTTACCGGCTGTAAGCCAGGCTCCGCCATTGCTGCGTGAACATCGGCTTTATCAGGCAGACTGGCTGCTGCGTTTTTATCGTTTCGAGGTCAGTGAATTGCTGGATATCCATCAGCCCGATCTTGATCTTGAAATTGATCCAAAATGTGCCTGGGCGCTGCGTCATCTTGATTGCTTTCCAGTTGAACTCAACCGTGCTGATTATGAGACATTGCTCAGGGTTCCGGGCATTGGTGTTCAATCGGCCCGCAAAATCATTGCCGCACGCCGTAACCGTTGTCTGAAATTAGATGACTTGAAACGGATGCGACTGGTTATGAAACGCGCGGCTTGGTTTATCACTTGTGACGGCCAGTACGGTGCTGCTCGAATTCCTCAGGCCGATAGCCTGAGATTCCTGCTGGCGGACAAAGCCGGCATTGGACGACAATCGCCTATGCAATTGCAGTTGGAGGATATTCCCGGTGTACGTGCTTTATGATTCGACATTCGAAGGACTGCTTTCGGCCTGTGCCTGGTGCTTTCGCAAGAAACTGCAGCCAACGGCAATTCTGTCAGAACTTGATGACATTCCACTCCTGCCTTACGAATTTATACCCTGTGAGGGTAATGTTCGCCGACTTTTCAGCCGGCACTTGAAGCAGGTCATCGGACTGGAATCAGAATTTGTCATGGATTGTGCTTTTCGGGCATTTCTCTCAGAGCAACCGGATATTGCCATACATATCTATCGATATCTGTATCAGGCCCTGCTGACTCGAAGCAATCCGTCCGGCCGACTTTACGATCATTCGGTAGCGTCAGTCATGGATGCGGTCAAACGGGTCGGCTCGCAAGCTCATGCTTATATGGGGTTACTGCGCTTTCGCAGCATCAGCCCGGAATTATTTGCTGCGGACTTTGAACCCGATTGCCATGTCTTGCCTTTGATTCTGC
>DMJC01000210.1 GCA_003451915.1 Clostridiales bacterium | reverse complement strand
GCTTTCGGCAGCCCTATCCACTTCAGATCTCTGTGCTTTCAGTTTACGGAAATAGATTCCGGTGTCAGCCGTGATTGTCAGGCAGGCAACTGCGCCGAGCAAGTGATGTTCTTCAGAACTGATCTGACTGCTATTGATCACAAAAATGCCGATTGAAGCCAGATCGCTGCTGAAAATACGCAGACGGCTGGTCATCTGGTCGATCAATTGCCGGACTTCCATGAAATAGCCAGCCGATTCCTCGTTCAGAATGACAAGATCGACCAGGATATGATTCAGCCGATAAAATTCGAACGCCTGCAAGACATCAACGATCAGCTGCGTGGACTTAAAACTGTCAATTCGCAGCAGGATGATCGGCAAGTCACCGGAAATGCCAAAACGCCACAAGCCGCTTTGCCCAAGGCAATTTTGCGAGATTACCTCGGGCAGGCTGCGATATGACCGGGCAGGATAGAAGATTGCGCGCGCCATTTCCTGGATTGCGTTAAACTGCTTTGGACTGATCGACAGGTATTTCATTTTAAGCAGACTGCTGGTCAAGGCATTTTTAAAAATCTCAACTGAATCATTTAAATCGCTGCAGGATGATGCTAATTTCTGAACCTCAGCAGCTGATTGGGCGAAGCCGGTCATGAAGACCACGGATGCTGTGTGCCTGGACTCAAGTCTGATGATTGTGCGCAGACTGAGTATCGGATCAGGCGAGAAACCCGAACGGCTGGATAATGGCATCCTGGAGAACAGGGCTTGCGGATGGGCCAGACTGCCATTTCGACCGATGAATTGCTTGCGATCAATTTCAAACTGCAAGTTATCACCTAAAGCAGTTTCACCGATGATACGATGCAGAACATGATGTTTCATTCTCAGCTTCAGTATCCAGAACTTCTTGCAGCCAGACCCCGTTCTGATTTGCCGGGTTGCCGATCGCCTCGATCAGCCAGCTCTCGATATCTTTATCAGCTATAAACATGCTTTTCAGCCTGAAATAAAAATGAGATACGAAAGCGCTGTCAATCAGCAGTCCCGGCTTACACATTTTTCTGAGCAGATGGGGTATGCCGGCTTCATCATGGCCTAATCTGGCTGAAAGGTGATTGACAACCCGATCAGCTTCCTGTTTAACATTAATAATCCGCAAGACAGCTCTGGACTGTTCAGCAGCTTTTTCAAGCAAACATAGCGTCAACATGTCTGGCAATGTCCAGAGTTCGCGGGCCAGCAGCTGCCTGCCCTGCAAATAGTTTTCGATTATGGTGAAAACATGTTCGATATTTAAGTGGAACTTACTGCTGCTGACAATGGATCGTGCCAGTGAATAGACACGAGGATAACGATTTTCAGCAGCATCAGTCAATGCAGGCATTGAATGGAACTTAATCAGATTGCCATTGGCCTGGATTGCCATCAACGCCTTGTAGAAAAAATTATAATTGTCGAAGTACCACCTGGCTGCCGGAACCATGCCGATAATGCCTGCCGGTGTATGACTGAGACGTCCGCGAAGATGAACAAAACCCATATAAATCTGCCAGTGCAGACGATCTATGCGTCTATTGCCATGTCTCGGGCAGGCATCATGCCGACTGGCCAGCAGTTGAAAATACGAATTGATTTCATCAGGACTCAGATCACCGGTCATCCAGGCTGCCCGGTCAGGTGCCCGGATATACAAGCCCAGCAGTTTGCAGCCATGGCCAGCTTTGCGGATCAGCAGTATGATCACCGGTGAAACAATCAAAAGAATGATACCTGATAAAATGGGGAATTGAAGTATCACTTCGAGTGCACTATTCATGTCGTACCCTCCTGTTCAATGCCGAACGGCGTGAAAAGAACGGCCGCCTGTACCCATGCGCCTCAAATAGATGAACATTTCAATTATAGCAGAGATCTTTCAATCTGTTAAATCCGGCCTCATCATATGCACTGCGAGGGACAACTTGGATTGACCCGACGGTTGTCTGGCTCTCACCAATCCTGCCGTTCATCAACTACACCGAAGAAAATCTGCGCGGGATTCTCGAATACTCCTTTGATGCGGGCGTGCATGGCATTTTATGCTTTGGCATCGGAACCACCCTGCGTGACGGTGACCTCGAGCATTTCTACGCTGCGCTCGACCGTCACTTTCCAGGGTTGAAGCAGAAATATATTCAAAAGTATGGCTTCTGCTATTCATGTACCAGCGACAATCATCCGGCGTTGATGGCATTATTTCATGACGAATGTGAAAAACACGGTGTTATGCATGACGTCGGTCAGATCTTTGGATACCTGAACGAATTTTCTGATCAGGAACTGCGCCAGCTGAGTCGGCTGTAAGGTCATGAACGCAGACCGGTTTGGCTTGTAAAAATCGGCTTCTGCTCAGTATCCCAGGCTTTGATTGCGGCTAGTTCAACATCAGTCAAAGGCCGATCTGCATCGACCAGACGGATCGCCTGGCGGAATAGACCCATATGGCCAGGTGTCACGGCTGCTGTGACAGGTAACGACAGAGTAAAGCGCAAAGCCATGGCAATCTTATCCGGATCAGTTAAGGGCTCGTACCAGCACTTGGGAAATGGACGCTGTTCGCGTGGCAGATTCTCCGGCCAGGCACAGCGTGCCATTGCTTTTAAAGCCAGCAGGGTCAGGCCTGTATCTTCAGCCCGCTTGACCAGCGGTTTGCCGAAACCTTCGCGCAGATAGGTCATCCAATTGAGCGGATAGAGAAGTGACTCAAAGGGGAAGCGGTCCAGACAGGCCAGTGCCGCTTCATCCGAATGGGCTGAGAATCCTATGTGGCGGATTTTGCCGGCCTGGGCTGCTTTGACGATGGTTTCCATCGCGCCGTCAGGACCAAAGGCTGTTTCGACATCTTCCGGCGTGGTCATGCCATGCAGCTGATACAGATCGAAATAATCAGTCTGCAAGATGCGGAGCGAGTTGTTCAGGGCATCTTCAGCTTCCCGGCGTGTCCGCTTTTCCGTTTTACAGGCCAGGAAAACCTTGCTGCGCTTGCCGGACAAAGCAGGGCCCAGTTTATTCTGCGCATCGCCATAAGATGGAGCCACATCGAAATAATTAACACCTTCATCAATCGCTTCAGCCACGAAACGGTTAGCGTCGGCCTGAGTCTCGTTCATGACGATGATACCGGCAAAACCAATGACAGACAGGTTTTCTCTGCTTTTCCCATAGAGCCTTGTTTTCATGGGATTACCTCCTTGCAATTCTTAAATGACCTATTTTTAATTATACACGGAGTCTGCTAGAACAGAGTAAAATTTATTGTTCGAAAAAGGCCGTATCTGCTGTTTTTGTCTTATTGATCGCCTATGTGTATTTTCTGTTCACCGGACCAGGCCTGCCTGAATTTGCTAACCGGCAGCGGCGGATCATCACTTGCGCCGAAGTCCTCGAACCCGAGACCAAAGCGCTTTTGGCCTGTGCTTTACAAGCCCCGGTGGTTGAGATCTACGAGGCGAGCGAGGGGCAGATGGCCTGCCCCTGCCGTTCCGGTAACTTGCACATCAATGAAGATCTTGTCTATGTCGAACTGCTGGACGCACAGGGTCTGCCTGTTAACGGACCAGCGGATGGACGGGCGACAGTCGAAGAACAGCTCTGGCGACGATTTGCACAGAAACTTGACGACTATGGATTTGCCTGTCAGTTCGATATTGTGCAGCAGCCAATCTTGCTGCCGTCCGACAATCGCAAGCTCAAACGGTTTGTCAGGTATGCCGGCGTTTAGATTTACATGACACTAGTCGCCAAATCCACAAATCTCGCCATTGATCAGCAGCAACTCACCGGTAACCAGAGGCGTTTGACTGCTGTAAGCAGTTTGTGTGACCATGACTTTACCGTCTTGCATCGACAGGAAATAATCGTGCCGCATGCGGCTTGCCAACTGATACTCCTTGTTTTTCATGAAGTCATAAACAATCACCCGAGTATCAGATATTCCGGATCCGACACTGATGGTCGCACAGATTTCCGGCTTGCCGTCATTGGTCAGGTCAGTCAGATAGACATTCCAGACCGGCATACCCCAGATCAGATCCTGGCCGTTGGCCGTGACTTTTTCTGACGTCCAGGTCAAGGCGACACCTGAGAATTCCGGCACGGAAAGATCGATGCTTTCTCCCCACGGCAGATTATCATCCCACAGATAGTCAAGCCATTGCCGGGCTTGATATTCGGGAATGGTGATCAAACCGAGAAACTCGTCAAATACCAGGCCGGTTGAACCGTTGAGCTGCAGCGGGAATTTTTCACCGCTTGAATTGCGCTGCACAGTGATATTCAGCTGATCGTCAGCAGAGAACAAAAGGTTTAAAGTATATTCACCATCAATATCAAAGACATGCTGATCCGGATCGATTTCAACACAGGCATACTGAGCAAAATCTGTAAATTTCAAGTTTTCGGCGTCATTCGCCAAGTCGCGCAAAATATCGATTGTCAGTTTTTTGCCGTCAATTTTTTTGAATGCTTTCAGATATTCTGCCTGTGGCCGATATTGATAAACCATACCAGTTTGGGTATAACCCAGGCTAGAGTTGATTAATGTCAGTTTTTTCCCTTGATCGGAAATTTTAAAAGTCGCGCTTTTATTGCCGGCATGCGTAACAGTTAATTCATCGCCATTGATTCTGAAACTTCCCATATCAAATAAACCAAAGCTG
>DMJC01000207.1 GCA_003451915.1 Clostridiales bacterium | reverse complement strand
GTCTTATGCGTAGATATATAATGCAAACTGCGAAAAAAAGATGAAATCAGAACGGGATTAGGCTATAATCTCTATGAACTGATTATCAGACGCCAGTTTTACGAATGAAAGGAATTCATCGATTTAAATGAGCAAGATCCTGGCCAGGATTCAATATGTTTATATTGATTTGAAAGAGCGAGTGCGCTCACTGCTGACCCGTTATGTCGGTCAAACGCCCTCAGAACTTTCAGAAGATGCAGACGATGAGCTTCTCAGGCAGACAGCCCGCCAGGCTATGCCGAAGGCGAGAAAACCCAAGCCGATTCGCAGACGCAGCCGGCAAAAAGTGTATCGTCTGAAAGGATATACAACAGTCGCCAAAGTTAATCGCAAACGTCAGGCCGAGCGGCAACAGCGCCTGTTAAGACGTGCATTGCTGTTTGTTATCGTTATCGTTGCGATTATCCTGATGTACAACTATATCAATCCATTTAAAAACATAGCAGAATGGTACCGGTTCGTCGGTATCAGTTCATTAGCAGAAATAATAACCGGTAAAACGACAACTCAACCGACGACTGAACTAACGGTCGAAACAACGGAATCTGCCATTATTACAGCTGAATCAGGAGAAACTAATAATTAAAGATTATCGCGCTTTTGGTGATAGATGAACGCCTGTCGGTGAGATGAGCCCTGTGAACATCAGCGCTTCATGATTTTTTACAGCCAATTAGACAAAATAAAAATTTTGTCTAATTGGGGAGAGTCCAAATGGGCTTTTTTGAGGTTCAATGGTCTTTTAGCCGCTTTGGGCTTACTCCAGAGCCTTGCCAGGATTATTCAGACAGATCGAGCTGCATCAGCACCAGATCACGGAAACTGTTTTGTTTCCAGGCAATCTGCTTAAGTCGACCGCATTCATAAAAGCCATACTGTCTGTGAAATTCAATGCTGTCTAAATTGGTGCCATCAATTGCTGCAATGATTGCTTTAAGCCTGGCTTCATGTGCACTGTCGATCAACAGCTTCATCAGCCGATGGCCAATACCCTGCCGCGTAAAATCCGGATGCACATAAACTGAATCTTCAGCGCACGGCCAGTAGCCTTCGGGGGCGCGAAAATCAGATAAACAACTGTAACCCACGACTTGGCCGTCAATTTCTGCGACCCACATCGGCCGGTTTGGCTTCTGATGCCGGCGAACCATTTCTTCATAACTTGCCAGGTCCTGGGCTTCATAACGCCAGCTGGCGGTCGTCCGGTCAATATAATATTTTGCTATGCCTCGGATATGTTCAGCATCAGCAATTGTTGCATAGCGATACTTTATTGGATCATTTTTTTGTTTCATCAACTTTCGATCTCCAGGTTAATATTCCATAAATTTAACATATTTCAATAATATCGTCTATTGCTGTTGAGCTTCAGGCACCTGGTTTTTCATCAGGGCTGATGGCATTGGAAAATGCAACAATCTGATCATCAGTAACCAAAGCCATGGGTATAAAACCATCATCTGGATCTAAAATGTCCAGCCATCGATTTTGGCCCTCCAGATCAATCTGATAAAGAGCACTACCCTTGTAAACATCATGCAAAAGCAGGGTCAGCTGTTGATCTTGCATCATTGCGCCACGCAAATTATATTGGCCTGATTCGGCAGCAATGATCGAGAATTTTATCGACCCATCAGCAGCAATCGCCTGAATAGCCGGATAGCTTATTTCTTCTAATGCAGACAATCCAGGATCCGGCTGCATGTCCAGTCCAATCAGATAAAGTGTGCCATCATCATTGGCAAAAGCCTGAAAGACCTGAAAATAGCCTGCTTTACCGATTAAGTCCTGAGTTCTGGTTATGTCGCCGGCTGCCGAGATAATGAACAGCTGACCGACATCATAATAGAATGCTGACTCTTCATGACTCGTTTCGCGGTTAAAGCGCGTCAGCCTGATCTGACCGAGAGTCAGAACTGCGCATCCGCCATCGGCTGTAGGAACGATCTGCTGGATTCTTTTAAATTTCACAACTTTCTCATTCATAATAAAACTGTTATTGATATCTTGCAGATCGGTTGTTGCAGGATCCAGTGACCAGAGAGCCTGGCCCTGCGCATCATATCTAGATAGGTTCAAGAGATTCTGACTAGTATAAGCTGGTAATGTTGTTTGTGAAGATTTGACATTTTTAATTGAATAAATCGATTGTATCCAGCCACCATCGGGTGCCAGCGTGATGACGACTCGATAGTCGATATCCAGACGGCCATACTCATCTGGCAATGTTATGATCTGACGGCTGACCGGCTTTCCCAGACCATCAACACAGATATACCAGATTTCAGGAACTTGTGTTTGCGCACGACCGATTTTAACAGCTATTGTCCAGTGATCCTCTGCAATCTGACAGGTATCCAGCATTTCAACAGATGGATAAACCGGCATATCAAGCAGGCTATAAATTGATGACAGCCAGATCACATCGCCATTGCTGTCCAGTCGCAATAAGCTGTCAAATCTGCTCGAAGAATCTGAAATTGATATCAGTGACGTATCATCATAAATGACGCGATAATCTGTCAAAATGTAGCGATCAGACGGTATCGATCTTGTCACAACAGGAACGTCAGCCTGTGCTGCAATCTGCGATGAATTGACTGTCGGCAGAATGTGTCTCGGCATTTGCCAAGCCAGAAAAACAATAACCAACAGCAAGGCCAGACAGGTCACAAATCCTGTGAATGATATGATTATATTATTAATTAAACCTGATTTTAACCCCTGTTTATGCCTGATCCTGTTGATTTTAAAATCAATAAAGTCTTTACTGTAGCAACACCAGCTGCTATGCCAGAATGGATTAAACCAAAACAGGC
>DMJC01000056.1 GCA_003451915.1 Clostridiales bacterium | reverse complement strand
CAGGTCCTTGGCCTCCTTGAGGCCGAGACCGGTCAGTTCGCGAACAGCCTTGATGACATTGATTTTATTCGCGCCAGGGCCTTTGAGGACGACAGTGAATTCGGTCTGCTCCTCAACGGGGGCAGCAGCGACAGCAGCGCCTGCAGCAGGTCCGGCCGAAGCCATAGCAGCGGCGGATACGCCGAATTCGGTTTCCAGAGCCTTGACGAGCTCAGCCAGTTCCATAACGGTCAGAGCCTTGACTTCTTCAATGAATTTTGTAATTTTTTCGCTAGCCATTAGATAAACCTCCATTCATATTGGGTCCGGTTCGTTCCGGACCTCTTGTCTGTTTTATTCAGCAGCAACTTCGACAGCAGCGGTTTCGACACTGCCGCCTTCCATCTTTTCCCGGATTGCGTTAAGCGCAATAGCCAGGCAGGTGATCGGTGAAATAAGTCCGAAAACGACCTGTCCGTAAAGAACATCCTTGGGCGGAATGGCAGCCAGACGGCCGACATCATCGACAGAAATAGCTTTGCCTTCAAGAACGCCGCCTTTCAGTGTCATTTTTTCGTACTTGTCGGCATACTCTTTGACGACCTTGGCCGTAATGACGACATCGTCTTTACTGTAGGCAATGGCTGTCGGGCCTTTGAGCATGTTCTCAACGCCGTCGACACCAGCATCTTTCAGAGCGCGTCCGGATAGGGTGTTCTTGACGACCTGATAAGAAATGCCGGCTTTGCGCAATGCTGCACGCATTGCAGTGTCCTGCTCAACGGTCAGACCCCGGTAATCCGCGAAGACGATTGACTGTGCCTGGCGAAACTCATCGGTCAGACCGGCAACGACATCTTGTTTGGCTTTCAGAACTTTCTTACTGGGCATGTTGTGTACCTCCTCCTTGTTCAGTATAAAAATACCCCTCGCGCCAGTTAAGACGGAGGGGTACGGAAGAATCATCTTTCAGCTGTCATCGCCCGGACTCGCCGGCATAATGGTTGCTGATATCTGATAGCCGTGACCTCGGCAGGACGACTGACGTTTATACCTTTCGGTTCCTGCTGTCTGTGGCGCACTGGTTTATTCTATTGTCCTGGTGGCATCTTGTCAAGCCCTGAAGCTGACAAAAGCCTCGAGATTAGCTGAGCTTGCTCGTGTTGATTGAAGAGATCAACCCAGCTTGCTGGTGTTAATCGGGGATCAACCGAGCTTGCTCGTGTTGATTGAAGAGATCAACCCAGCTTGCTGGTGTTGATCTTTATGCCGGGTCCCATGGTCGAAGCGAGGGTGACGCTCTTCAGGTACTGACCTTTGGCTGCGGCTGGTTTCGCTTTGATGATGGCGTCCATCAGGGTCTTGAAGTTTTCAGCAAGCTTTTCCTGTCCGAAGGAAACTTTGCCGATCGGACAGTGCACGATGTTGGCTTTTTCCAGACGGTATTCGATTTTACCTGCTTTGATTTCGGCGATGGCCTTGGTGACATCCATGGTGACTGTGCCGGACTTGGGGTTCGGCATCAGGCCTTTGGGACCTAGGATTTTACCGAGTTTGCCGACGACACCCATCATATCGGGGGTCGCGACGACGACTTCGTAATCGAACCAGTTTTCACCCGTGATTTTAGCGACCATGTCGTCAGCGCCGACGAAGTCAGCACCGGCGGCTAAGGCTTCGTCAGCCTTGGGGCCTTTGGCGAAAACGAGCACGCGTTTGGTTTTGCCGGTGCCGTGCGGGAGCACGACAGCGCCACGAACCTGCTGGTCTGCATGACGGGAGTCAACGCCGAGACGGACATGGAGTTCAACGGTTTCGTCGAACTTGGCGCCGGCTGTTTTCTGGACCAGGTTAATCGCGTCGGCAGGATCGTAGAATGTGGCGCGGTCAACAAGTTTGGCCAGTTCCTGGTACTTCTTGCCTCTTTTCATTTCATCTCACTCCTTTGCGATTAGCCGTCGATGACGACGATGCCCATGCTGCGGGCTGTGCCGGCCACCATGCGCTCACAGGCCTCGAGGTCCGCGGCGTTGGTGTCGACCAGCTTGAGCTGGGCGATTTTCCGGACTTCCGAGCGGGTTATTTGCGCGACTTTTTCGCGATTCGGCTTGCCGGATCCCTTTTCGACCGAACAGGATTTCTTGAGCAGCTCAGGCACCGGAGGAGTCTTGGTAATGAAAGAAAAGGAGCGGTCCGCAAAGATCGTGATGACGACCGGGATAACCAGTCCGGCTTCTTTGGCGGTTCTTTCATTGAACTCCTTGACAAACATGGCGATATTGACACCATGCTGACCAAGGGCTGGTCCTACCGGCGGCGCTGGCGTGGCTTTGCCTGCGGGGATCTGCAATTTTACATACCCTGTGACTTTCTTTGCCATTTGACGTCCACCTCCCAAAATTACGCTTTTCGCGTCCTATCTTCACACTGCAGGCTGAAAACTGCCGCAGCGTTGATAAGCAATTCAATGCCGTGTGTCAGATCCTCATGATCTGGGTCAGTTCCAATTCAACCGGCGTTTCGCGGCCGAACATAGAAACCAGGACACGGACTTTCTTCTTGTCGAGATTGATTTCCTCGACTGTGCCGATGAAGCTTTCCAGCGGACCGCCGATGACCTTGACCGAATCGCCGACGCCATAGTCGACAACGGGTTCCCAGCCAGATTCGAGTCCCATCAGCATGAGTTCCTCGTCAGTCAGCGGGGTTGGCTTGGAGCTGGTCGGTCCGACAAAGCCGGTCACGCCGCGTGTATTGCGGACAATATACCAGATTTCATCGGTGAGCACCATTTTAACCAGCACATAACCTGGATAGATTTTACGCTGGGTGGTCTTCTTTTTGCCATCTTTGATCTCAACCTGCTCTTCCATCGGAACCGACACTTCCTGGATATACTCCTGGATGCCGCGGTTCTCAACGATCCGTTCGAGCGTGGCTTTGACCTTATTCTCATATCCGGAATAGGTATGCACAACATACCATTTCGCCTCAGCAGCGACTCCTTCAACCATTGTTCAAGCTCCTTCCATCCTGTTGCGGCGCCATACCGGATCAGCCGGCAGCAGATGTCTCCGCGGCAGTCGTGGATATATCGCTCTCGATAGTCGCCACAGTTGTTGCGACCGTCGTCGCCGCTGTCGTAGGCGCGGTTGTCGGATTGGCTGTGCCGCCGCCGGAATAAAAACCGACAGCTTTCAATAAACCGCCGACCAGGCTGTCAACGACAAAGAGAATGACTCCAATTAGCACGCAGATGGCGAGAACGGTCGCCGTGCTCTGGATCAGTCGCTTGCGATCCGGCCAGATGACCCGCTTCAGCTCGGCTTTGAGGCTGATGAAAAAGTTCTTCAGGCGTTTAGCAGTGCGGACAATAAAAGCGCCGATTTTCTGAATAAAATTCGGGTTACTCTTGGCAGTTTTCTCTGAACGCACATTTTTGTCTTTCTCGGCCATCTTCAACACATCCTTAAAATCTGTTCGCAAGACACTGAAATCACTTGGTTTCCTTGTGATCTGTATGTTTACGGCAGAATCTGCAGTATTTTTTCATTTCGAGACGGTCAGGATCGTTCTTTTTGTTCTTCATCGTGTTGTAGTTACGCTGTTTGCATTCTGTGCAGGACAGGGTAATCTTATCACGAGCTCCGGCTTTTGTGGCCATTTTGATTGCACCTCCGCATGGTCTGCTTATCGGGTCTCAGCATAAAAAAAAGACCCTTCTTTCGGACAAGCAAACGAATTCTATCACAAGCTCAGTTCTTTGTCAAACAGAAAGATGAAAGATGAAAGATGAAAGATGAAGAATGAAAGAAGGATGAAAGATGAAAGATGAA
>DMJC01000285.1 GCA_003451915.1 Clostridiales bacterium | reverse complement strand
CCTGAGTGAAGATCAATCATGATAGAGATACCACTTCTTCGCCCAGCGAACTTTCTTCCAGCCTTTTTTCAAGAGCGGCATTGCATAATAATCGAGTCCGAAAGTACGGCCACCGGCAATCAACAGCGCGATCGCGGCAAAAACCATCCAGAGTGTGCCCATGTACAAGCCGGTGGTCATTACAAACATCACCTGCAGGATCAGAGATACACCTGAACCGACTGTGGTCAACAGGCCGCCCATCAGGGACAAACCAACCAGGATTTCGGCGATGACGATGAAAATCTGGAAAAACATGGTCAATCCTGTGCTTGGCAGCACGACTTTGTCAAGGAAACTATCCATCAGCGGCACATTGAGCCGGAAGGCGATATCGTTGAGCGTGCTTTCTGCCAGAGCTTTGCCGGCGATCAGCTGGAACTTGACAAATAAAATATGAATATTGAACAGAACTTGTCCGACAACTTCTCCTGCTGCTCCTGTCGCACTGCTGGCGCCATCCGCCGCAGCTGCTGTCGCACCGGAGCCACCGTCAGTCCAGCCATTGATGATGCCATCATACCAGGCGCGGGCACCTGAGAAAAAGACGCTCAGTTTGGGTGTCTGCAGCCAGCCTTCGGTGATTTTCTTGATGCCTTCAAAAACCCAGACAGCACCAAGCCACAGACGCAGCGGCAAGAGCAGGAAACTGGGCGTGCGGTTGGAGAAATGACCGCCGACAAAACTGCGGCAGTGGCGGATGGTGAAGAATTCATGCTTGATGTAGCTGAAAACCTTGTTCCAGCCTAAAACCTGAATATAGTAAACAATATTGATGAAATGCTTGACAAACATGGCGAAGAAAGACGCCAGGCTGATCATCTTTTTCGAAGTGCCGACTTCAGCGACACCATAACGGCTGCCGATGCTGACCATGCAGCCATGGAACTTGGGAGCATATTTCTCACGTTCTGCATTGCCGGTCAAAGCGGCGAAAACGTTCTTGGCGCAAGTAGCCGAGCATTGTTCGCAGTTTTCAACCATCTGAGGTACCGGTCGGGTTTCACCTTCGGCAATGTAATACATATTATCGCCAATAACATAAACCTTTTCATCGTCAGGCGAAGTCAGATATTCAGTAACCTGAATGCGGCCGCGACCCTGTGGCGGTGCCGTCAGGTTTTCGGCACACTTCTTGGTAATATCGGAACTTTGAATACCAGCTGCCCAGATGCANNGTCTCATCCTTCTGCAATTCGATTGAATCCGGTGTGATTTTAACGACATTGGTTTTCAGAATGCAGGTAACGCCCATTTTCTGGAGACGCCTTTCAACCTTGACAGACTGCTTGGCTGATAAGGTCGGTACCGAACGGCTCAGCATATCAACGTCAACAATCCGGACGTCCTGCGGGTCGATTTCGAACTTCTCACAGAGAACCAGCTTATACTCAGCCAGTTCTCCTGCCATCTCAACCCCGGTGAATCCGGCTCCGACAACATAGAAGGTGAGCATTTTCCGACGCATCGCCGGATCAGTTTCGCGGCTTGCCTGGCGGAACATATCTTCAATATGGACCTTCAGATTGACAGCGTCATCGTAAGACCACAGTTTGAAAGCGTTTTCTGCGGCACCTTCAACACCGAAATAGGTCGGCTTGGATCCGGCGGCAATGATGACATAGTCGTAAGGGTATTCAGCAGTCTTACACTTGACAACCTGGTTCTTGAAATCGACTGATTCGACAGTATCCAGCTTGAAATCGATCTTGCGGCCGGCAAAAACGCGTTTCAGGCTGACTTTGATGCTGGTTTCATCGACACGGCCACCTGCTACTTCATGCAGTTCAGTCAGCATCGTATGAAAAGGATTACGGTCAATGATCGTGATGTCGACTTCGCCCTGCATTTTAGCTTTATGAATTTTGCGAGCCAGTTTCTTGGCCGTAAGCACCCCGGCATATCCGGCACCAACAATAACAATTTTTTTACTCATGTTATTACTCCTATCAATAAATTGACGTCAATCAATTGGCTATTATAACATCGGCTACGCTTCTTGAAAAGATCAAATATTTCCGATCTGAATTATCGGAAACATTTGCAGTATAAATTACAATCCGATTATTATGTTAAATTTTCTGTGCAAGATAGCAGAAAAGTAACAAGGGTGATAAGATTATTGCATGAAGATATCGTGAAATAACAGCAGATGAGGAGGTTGTTATATGGAACTGATCTTGATCCGGCATGGTAAAGCCGAGGATCGGCAAGAGATGACTGACGATTCTCTGCGCAAACTGACTGCCGAAGGCAAAAAGCGACTGCATAAAACGCTGCCTAGTCTTGGATTGTTGGTTAAAAACATTGAGAAGGCCCAAATCTGGACAAGCCCGCTGGTCAGAGCCCGGCAAGCCGCTGAATGAGGATGATGGTATGAGCGGCGATTCACTTGACTCAGATTTGCTGACCGTGACAGTCTGCAATTACTGGCTTAAACAGTTCAATATCATTGAAAGGCATCTGGATGAATCAGGACGTCAGGCAGCAGATGCCATCCATGATCTGCGAGTCGCGGCACGCCGCTGCCAGAGCGTGGCTGAAGCCTGCAAACCTTATTTGCCTGCAGGCTGGACCAGGCCGATCGGTCAAGTTCTCAAACCTTTAAGAAAAGCCTGTGACCAGGTCCGTGACACAGAAGTGCTGCTCGACTGGCTGACCAGTCTGCCCGAGCCGCAACTGGTTACGGCTGGCTTGCTGAATGCTTTGCGCCAGCAACATGCTGACGCTTTGTTAGACCTGAATAAAACCATCATAAAAAAGAAACTGAAAAGTCAGATTCATTCGCTGTGCAACGATATTTTGAATAAGTCAGCGCAGACCGAACCCGGAACATATCAGCTTGAAGATACAGCTGCAGCTCTGCTGACGGCACGCATGGCGCAGATCACAATCTATCATCATTCAGTCGATCGTGCGTCCGGCCCTGATGCTGTAGCCAAAGAACTTCATCAGCTGCGTATTGCCGGTAAGCAATTCCGCTACGTTCTGGAAATGCTGCAGCCGGCTCTGAATAATTCGGCTGGCGTCCTGCTGGAGCGATTCATTCATTTTCAGGACAGCCTCGGCGCATTGCATGATCGGCTGAGGTTTTCGATGATGCTGAAAACACTGGCTGAAAACTCAACTTTGCTGAAAACCATGCCTGAACAGATCTTCACGTCGCTCGATAATGAACTCGCGCGACAAAAACAGCTTTGCTGGCAAGACTTCCACCAGTTATGGAAAGACATGACTGCTGCTCAATTGACTCGTGACATATTGTTAACACTAACCAGACCAGGAGGGTAATGGTATGAAAAGAATAGGACTTCTCACCAGCGGCGGCGATTGCCAGGGCTTGAATACAGCGTTGCGGGGTGTGGCCAAAGCCCTTTATGAGGGTGTGCCGGACATTGAACTGATCGGTTTTCGCGATGGCTATCGGGGATTGATCGAAAGCGATTACCGGGTGATGAAGCCGGTCGACTTTACCGGTATCCTGACCATCGGCGGAACGATCCTGGGTACCTCGCGGCAGCCTTTTAAACTGATGAAAACGCCGGCAGATCCAGCCAAACCAGACGGCCCGACCAAGTTGGACTGTATGCTGGCCACTTGTCAGAAAATGAAACTTGACGGCCTCGTCATCCTAGGCGGCAACGGCACACACAAAACAGCTCAGATGCTGGCTGAAAATGGCATCAATGTGGTAACCTTGCCCAAGACGATTGACAATGATCTCGTCGGCACCGAGATGACTTTTGGCTTTCAGAGTGCGATCAATATTGCAACTACAGTC
>DMJC01000018.1 GCA_003451915.1 Clostridiales bacterium | reverse complement strand
ATTTTATCAGCCGTGACTGCACCGGCAGCGATTGCCTCCGCGCCGATGGCATTGGCCGCTATCGTACCCGCTGTTATCGCATTGGCTGCGACTTTTCCAGCTATAACCGAGTTCGCTGCCAGTTCACTTGCAGAGATAGCACCTGCCGCAATCTCATTACCGGTAATGGTGTTCGCTGCAATCGCTGCTGCATAGATCGAACCCGGCACGATCAAGCCGCCATCAAGGATGGTTGCGGTTGGCACGACCATGGCGATACCAGACTTATTGAGGAAGACCAGCACATCAGCCGATGTCAGGGCAGGGAAAGTGTCTGAAACGATAAATTGGGTCGGACTCGACGCCAGCCAGTAGACATAGGTGTAGTTCGTATAACCATTGGCGATGGCATAAGACACACCATTGAACTGGATGTTGACATTACTCCACTGGATATACCCGGCCGACGGCGAATTGTTCAGGATGGAATACATGGAGAATCACCTCGCTCCATCCGCCTCAAAACAAGAGATGCGTGGCGATGGAGAGTTTATCTGTAGCCACTTGGCCTGCTCCGATTTTCGCCCCGATCACAGATCCATCAGCCAACTGCGTGCTGCCCACAGCACCCGACGCAAGCGCCGCTGTGTTAACCGCTCCTGACGCCAGCTTGGTCGAGTCAACAGCCCCCGATGCCAGGGCAGAAGTAGTGACCGCCCCAGAAGCCAGCTTGGTCGAATCGACTGCACTGGCTGCCAATTGGCTTGTACCCACCGCACCGGATGAGATTTTACTGCTGTCCACAGCATTTGCTGCCAGTTTGGCTGTCGTGACCGCGTTCGACGCCAGAGCTGCTGCATCGACCGCACCGGATGCGATCTTGGCTGTCGTTACCGCGCTGGAAGCCAGGATGGTACTGTCCACCGCTCCCGATGCTAATTTTGCCGTGGTAACCGCACCCGAGCCCAGTTCGCCCGAACTGATCGAACCGTCCAGGACAGCCGCGCCATTGACCATGCGTCCATCACCGATGGTCAGGCGATGAATACCGCCATCATTGACGCAGATCAGGATATCGTCATCCGTGAGGGCCGGCTTGGTCGCTGAGGTTTTGAACGTGGTCGGCGTGGTAGCCAGTGTCCAGTAGATGTACTTGAGATTGGTATTACCGTTGGTGATGATGTATTTTGTACCCTTGTACATAATATTGCAGTCCGCCCAGGCAACACTTCCAGCAGATGGCGAGTTGTCTGAAACGGTAAACCCGTCGAGTATGGGCCTTGGCAGGTTCAGCATCTCCGATGTGACCTGATGCGCCAGCCCCGCTTGCATCAGCCCCATATTCATCAGGCTATCGATCCGGTAGGTGATGTCCAGAAGCACTGACTTGAAACCATCAGTAAATGCCCGATTGACAGCCGATTCGACCGTGCGTTCAATGACCGACTGCATGCGGTTATTGGTGAGTTTGATACGTTTTTTCATGTCAAAATGTCTCCTTCAAAACAATAGGTGAGTGGACCAGTTGACCTGGCTTTCCTTGATAGCCCCTTCAGCGATCTTCTCCGAGGTGATGCTGCCGTTTGCCAGATGATCAGCGGATATTGCGCCAACAGCGACCTTTTCAGCGGTAACAGCACCCGCTGCCAGCTTGTCGGCTGAGATGGCGCCATCTTCTATGCGTTGGCCGTTGATCGTGCCAACGGTCAGCGAATCCGCATTTAGGTTAATGACATTGATATTGGCTGCATCAATCGTACCCGCAGTGATCTTGTTGGCAGTCATCCCGACAATCTTGGCATCGGTAATCGAACCATCCGCGATCTGAGCCGTTTCAACAGCGCCCGTTTCGATTAGAGCTGTTGTAATCGCTCCGACAGCAATCTTGGCTGTGGTGATTGCTAGATCAGCAATGACACCACTTTCAGCCGTGATCGTCCCAGTCACCAGCTTTTCAGCAGTCAGGCTGTGCGCAGCGATGCGGTCAGCAGACAGGATTCCGGTCGTGATGAAATTGGCGACGATCTGGCCGTCCATGGTGATCGCCGTAGTGTATGGCCCGCTATACCCGGATGCGGAGTAGCTGAGCCCGCTCATGTTCCAGCGCCAGACCCTGGTTGCGGTATTGATGTCGGCCGTGTCCATGATCAGGATCTCGTAAGGCTGGTTTTCCTCGTTATAGCGCATGACCACATTGCCGGTTTCGCCGTTCATAACCAGCGCCGTTACCTGATCAATTGCCTCATTGAGCTCTGCTTTGGTGCTGGTAAGAATCTGGCCAAGGTCGGCGATCTGCTTGGAACTGTTACCACTGTATTTGACGGGGCTGTTGGAAAAATCTGCTTTATTCTTTTCCGGTGTCAGCGGATATTTAACCAGGCGAACAATCCTCTGGATATCCGTGAACTGATTTGTCTTGTCAAAAACCCGAACCATGTCACCCAACTGGAAATCCAAGATATTGTATTCCGGTCGGCTGGCAGCAAGGTTCATGACATCCACCCGAAACGATACGCGCGGTTTACTGAGCACGTCTAGGATGGAGACCGCGTCTTCATAGAGCGACTGAGCGTTGGTATAGCGATCGTCGACCAACTTTCGCTCGATGATTTTCGTCGTAAACTGCGTATTGTCGATATACTCCAGCCCGCTATTAACCGAAGCAATGGATAAACCATCCTTGCCATAGGGGTAAAGCCTAGTCGCCAGTTCATAAGTATCCGACTGGTAATCACGGTCGCGCAGATTCAGTTCGCTGTAAACATACGCTCCGCGATCCAGACCACGCCGGGTGTAAAACCGGACCACTCGATTCAAGGTGTCAAACCAGACCTCACAACCATAGACCGCGCAGCATTCCAGGATGATCTGGTAGACCGAAACATTGTTCAGGCGCAGGGTGCGCAGCTTGGTGTTGGCATCGACCTGTTGGAACGTCCAACCCGTGTCAGCTGTAATTTCGGTGAGCACGGTGCTCAGTGTGACAGACTCGGTTTCGTACGTGAGGTAGGCCTTGCCACGCAGGCTGTCCAGATTGAGCTTGCCGAACACTTCATAGAAATCTTCATCGCTGAAGTTGATTTCCTTGATCACATACTCGTCGGTTGCTGACTGCAGAAAATACTCCTGCTTTAGTAGCGATCGCGGCAGGACTGATTTGGGCAGTTTGAAGCTGATCAGCTTATCAGCGGTGGTCAGGTCCGACTCGATGGAGAAATCCTTGAGCTGGGTCAGGAGGGCAACCATCGCCCTGCTACCACTTAATAACTTGAGCATGGATGCCCTCCCTTCAGTTGAAAATAGGGTAGTACTGGATCGAAATATTGGCTGTTGTATGGCTGAAGATCAGGTTGGTCGTGCCAACCGGCAGCACCGGCCAGGCGAAGGCGTCCAAATTGGCTATATCGTTCACGCCATCTTTCAAGTAACGATACAGATAACCATCCACCACATGGGGTTTATTGGCTTCCAAGTTCTGGAGCCGGATGTCAGACTCAAACCCGAGGATCACAAATTCAGCGATGTCCACTGTCGGTGTCACTGTAATGAAGCACGGCGACGGCTGTACACCTAGAATGGTGATTGATTTCATGCAGACGCCATTGGCTGTGATGATCGCCTCCGGCAGATAGGTCTTGTGGCACAACAGGTCGATGTCCACCAGCCAAGAGCAAGTATTGAGATGTTTGGGTTCTGCTTTTCCTTTGAAATGGCAGTCGTACAGTTTTGTTAAACCGTCAAACGCGATCGTGCAGGTCTGCAGAGCCCGGATCAGAGTCGAAAACTGGCTTTCGGTTTCCGATTCCGACGACGATTCCAAAAGGATCGTCAGGGTAATGTCCTTGAATTTTTGCTCGGACCGTGAAAACACCGGGCTTGATGCGCCGTCCAGCCAGTCATAAATCTGGACCACATCATGGTTGCTGACTTGTTTGGTCAGTAGCGTTGCGCCGAAGGAGGCGAGGTCAATTTCATTGATCGTCATGTCACACCCTCCTCACGGCCAGTTCCATCCTGTTCATAAAATAATCGATCTCGTCCCTATCCCGAAAACTATAGTTCCCATTAAGGTTGATTGTCGTATTGCTGGCAGTCGTAGCTACTGAACTGGCAGCGCGTTTTGGCTCGATTTGGCGACTCATCGAATTTTGCCAGTTTAGTCCCGCCGATGCTGAAAGGTCCAGATTACCGAACGCTGACATGGCATCCGCGGTCAGCTTATTGACCGAGCCCAGCACATCTTTTGCGCCATCCGTGATACCCAGAGCCAGACCCTGGGCAATGAAGTCGCCGAACAGATGAGTCTCTTTGGACGGGGAGTTGATACCGAAAAACTTCTTGATCGAGCCCAGGACATCCCCGGCAAACCCGCGTATCTTCTCCGTGAGCCAACTGAACTTATCCCGGATACCCGTCCAGAGTCCAGAGATCAGTTCCGCACCGATATCCTTGATCCGGTATAGCATGTTCATAAACCCGGTTTTCAGTGAATCCAGGATCTGCGGGATCTTACTGACCAGCACTGGTACATTGGTGATCAAGGCCGAACCCAGGGCGACAATAATCTGAAGTCCGGCATCCAGGATCTTCGGCAAATTTCTCATGATCGCCAGCACCAGCTTTTCGATGATCATCGGGATCTTCTCAACCAGCCTCGGCAGCGCATTGATCAATCCCATGCTAACGGCCAGGATCAACTCAATACCCGCATCGATCAGGAGATCCAGATTATCCAACAGCGTATCTATGATCAGAAAAACCGCATCGATGGCGATCGGAATCAGCTGCGGGATGGTCTGAACCACACCCTGCATCAGGCTGATCAGCAGTTGAATGCCCGCCTGAATGATCACGGGCAGATTCGCCAGGACCGTATTACCCAACTGCTGAATCAGAGACGGAAGCATGGCCACCAGCTGCGGGATGACCAGATTCAGGCCATCTATCAGCCCCATGAACAATTGCATGCCGGCATTCAGCAAAATCGGCAGCAGAATGGGGATCTGCGTCAGTAAACCACTCACCAGATCCGTCAGCCCCTGGATCAGTGCCGGTAAGATGGTGTTAATCGCCTGGGGCATAACCGCGATGATTGCTGTTACCAGCGAAATGATTACCGCATTGAATCCGTCGAGGAAAGTCGGCAACTGCTTACCGAAATCGTGGATCAGTTGTGAAAACCCCGAGGTCAGGTTTGCAGTTAGTTTCTTCTGGGCTAACCCCAAATTCTCGCCGCTGAACAGCTGTACCAGTGATCCGGTAACCTGCGGGATCAAGCGATTGATGATATCCACTGACGTTTTCATGCCGCCGGCAAATGTACCAGCCAGGACATTACTGGCTGCACCAGCACTGGACTTCAGAACATCGAGACTATCCCTGAAGCCATTGAGGTTGTCCAGTGCGTCCTGAGACATTATCAGCCCAGCCCGGTCGGCATCATCGCCCAGTTGTTTTAGCGCATCCGCTCCGCCAAGGATCAGGGGATTGAGGTCCTGAGCAGACTTGCCAAAGAGCTGCATAGCTAAAGCGTCACGTTCGGTGGCGTTTTCCATCTTGCCCAGGGCCAGAAGGGCGTCATTGAACACATCCTGATTGCTTCTGAGGTTACCCTCACTATCTCGAACCTTGACGCCCAGCTCAGAAAAAGCCTTACCTACACCTTTGGTCGGGTCAGTGGCAGCAGCCATGTTCCGGGTCAGTTTGGCCATGGAACCGGTCAGGGTCTCCATCGGCACGTCGATAACTTCACTGGCGAACTGGAACTTCTGGATCTGGTCAGTCGAAAGCCCGGTCTGTTTGGCCAGCGTATTGATCTCGTCCGCTGCCGTGGCCGCTTTCACGGTCATCGCCGTGATCACCGTGCCCGCTGCAGCCGCTCCGGTGGTGTACGCCTTCAGCGCTTGAGCCGCGCCATTAACAGCGGTTCTGACCACTTTAACCCCGCCAACGGCCAGCTTGCTTGATACCTCGCCAACCTTCCTGATACCATTGGCGACCGGCACCAGTTTGTCCAGAACCGCCTGGACCTTTTCTTTGACCGCAGCAAAGGCCGTACCGATGACCGACACCGATTTGTTTTCTTCCTTCAGGCTATTCAGCTTGGATTTAGTTGTCTCCAGTTCACGCTGAAAAGCTCGAAACTGCTCTGTATCAATCGTTCCGGCAGCGAACTGCGCCTTAACCTGTGCCTGGGCTGCCTTCAAAGCATCCAGTTTCTCCTTGGTGGCGGCGATTTCCTCTTTGAGAATCTGGCTCTTTTGCGCGGTCAGGGTGATGTTGTTGGGATCAAGTTTCAGAGCCTTTTCCACCGCAGTTAGTTCAGATTGCAGACTCTTCGCAGTAGAATTGACATTTTTCAGTGCCTTGTCGAGAGGAGCGGTATTACCATTAATCTCGACCGTGATGCCGCGAATTCCTTTGGACATACCGCTCACCTCCTTTGGCGTCGACCGTGTTTATCGCGTAATGCCCCTCGATCCGGGGATGTCTGGTCCATGATCCAACATTGTTCCAGGTATTTCCGGCCTTCTTCGGTCTGCTCAAGCATGAAAATGTAAGCATCCCGGCGAAGGCAGAGATACTCATCCAGGGGCAGATCACCAATTTCTTTGAAGTTCAGGCCGGAATGGTCATGGACCAGCCGCTCCCACTGTGTCAGGCACCGGTAGTACTTTTCTGATCCGGTGTCTGGGATGGAGGGGATTTGGAGTTTGGGTCTGACACGACCCCGTTGATAAAGGCCATGTACGCCTGAAAAAAGGTCTGAATATCCTCAACATCGAAGAGCTCGGCCAGATATTCATGCGAGATTTCGACGTGTTCCAGGTTATTCGACATGACGATGGCAATCAGCCCAAAGATTTCATCCAGCTGTCCGGCATCGTCAGCGATCTGACCGGTTAACCTGTCGCGGAGACCTAAAAGCGCATCAAAGACTTTTTTTGTGGGCATACGCACCCGGACCTGCTGGTTGTTGATCAGGTTCACTGCCAAAAAACGCTTAGCCGATTGGGTAAAGTCCAACATTTATGCTACCTCCCTATGCCTTGGCCACAACCGTGGTCTTGCCAGCTGCCTGACAGAGCTTGCCGCCATCGATTTCCGCAATGGTAATTTCATGTCCGGTCGTGGCTGTGATTTCGGCAGCACCGTCCCAGGCCGTCCAACCAGTAGACAGATCGTCATTGAAAGCAGGCAAAGTGATACTGACTGCAGCCTTATATAGATATGTATTAAATGGATCCAGCACAGGTGCTACGGTTATCAGGGTCTTACCGGTTGTCGTACCGGCAACTGAGGTGATGGTCAGTGCGATCAGCCCGGCGATGTCCTCTTCGAACAGGACCAGCGTACCGTCGGAATCGTGGGGAATGGCCATGAACTCGGCGTCGATGACAGTTTCCTTGTCCTTGGCGAACGACAGGGCCAGTTCGCCCTGGTTACCGCCGACAATCGTCACACGGATATCGCCATCGGTGGCATCCTCATGCACAAACCGAACCACATAACGCTTGCCGTCCTGGTTACCCACACCACCGATT
>DMJC01000090.1 GCA_003451915.1 Clostridiales bacterium | reverse complement strand
TGTGCAATCTTGTCTTTGGTTTCTTCAGAATTAATAAATGCTTGCTTTTCAGCAATGCCTTTTTCTAGCATATTAATATAGAATAGCCCGCCACCAATGATGACCGCATTGAAAACAATCAGTAATATGGCAAAAACAATAATAAAGACTCTTAAGCCTTTACTCTTCCCTTTTTTCTTTTTATAGATAGAAAAATAGTTGATGTCGTACATGTGCCATCCCCCCTATTCCATGCGGATCATTGCGCCTATGGCGTTGACAAAGGGTGCAATCGGCACGTTGGCCGGCATTGTCACTTTGCCGATTTTCCGGATCGTTTCGGTCTGGACACCGAATGCCTCACCTAAAGTTTTCTCCAGATTGTTATAGATCGATGTCCGGCCATACAAGTAGATCATGTCGACGCGGCCGTTCTGCAGCCGTCCCGATAAGAATTGCTGTATGCGTTGGATACCGTCATTGACGGTCGTCACCATCGGCCGGACGGCATTGCCAAGTGGCTCATCACTGCGCAGGCTCTGCAGGGAAAGATCCAGTTTACTGATATCAAGCTGTTCTGAAGCAGCGGCATCATTGTTGCGCGTCATCACATAGCGTTCGATATCGATGCCACCGGTCGGGATGATGCGGGTGTAGGTGATCTCACCGTTGGTGATGATGTAAGCCGTTGAAGTGACAGCACCGATGTCGAGAAACATCACACTGACACCCTCGCGAATCGGCCGGTCATTGATCTCAGTGTTGGCAATGACTTTGCAGATTGCGTTGGGATGGATATCCATGGCGACCGGTGTCAGACCACAGTTGCGCAGCAGTTTGGCATAGTCATTGATGTAGTCAACCTGCATGGCTGAGGCTCGTACATGGACCATGTCTGGTTTATTAGGCACTTTTTGTTTGGTTACCGTATACTCAACTGCGATTTCCTTGGTCGCTGACATTGACGATTGAACCTCGAAGGTGACAACTTCGTCCAGGATTTTCCCTTTGGTATTCGGAACATCCAGTTCACGGGTATAAATATGGCTGCCATTTATCGTGACGATACAGTTGCGGTCATTGATCCTGTTTTTCGCCAGCATGGTTTTCAGAGCCATCTCGACGCCACCGAATTCACGGATAATGCCATCCTGCATCAATCCGGAAGGCAATGGATCGATAAAAGCCTGCCGGATGCTGACCGATGTTTTACTGGCCTGCCCCTGGACCAGGTGCAAGGCACGAGTCCCAAAATCAATTGCAATTGACATAATTTGTCCTCCTTGAACGGGTCATGCAATGAAGCTGTACATTTGGAACATAGGCAGGTACATGGCAATGACAATGAAGCCGATGACCACAGCCATGATGATGATCATCAAAGGTTCGAGCAGGCCGACCAGACGACCGATCGCAGCGTCGCTTTCTTCATCGAAAAAGGCTGCAGTTTTGGTCAGGATGTCGTCGAGCAGACCGGATTCTTCACCGACACTGATCATGTTATAAATCATCGCTGGAAATTGTTCGGTCTTTCGAATGGCCACTGACAACTGGGAACCTTTGCGAATGTCCTCGGTTACCGTCATCAATTTGTTGTAAATAAGCTGATTATCAACTATGCGGGCTGTGATCTCAATACTGGTCAGCATCTGCAGACCACTTGAGATCAGGGTTGACAGTGTCCGGGCAAAACGGGCAGCGACGATCATGCGCAGCGATTTACCGACGACAGGCATTTTCAGCTTAAAGGAATCCCACCAGAGATGGCCTTTCTCACTGCGTTTGAACCCACGCCAGGCAATTACCAAGCCAATAATTATACCGCCAACCAACCACCAATATTTTTGCAAGAATTCACTGAATCCAACCAAAATTCGAGTAATTAATGGTAATTCGCCGCCACCTGAGACAATAATACCTGTAAATGTCGGTAAAACAAAAACCAACATGACGATAACAACCACGATGGTCAGGCTGGCCAGAACGATCGGGTAGATCATGGCACTTTTAACTTTGTTACGGAGCTTGTTTTCTTTCTCATAGTGGTCAGCCATGCGCAGCAGAACCTGGTCAAGATTACCGGCACTTTCACCAGTCATCACCATGTTGATGAACAGTTCCGGAAAAGCCTGCCCTTGTTTGCGGAAAGCTTCGGACATCGACTCACCTTTTTGAACCTGCTCATATACTCGCCCGACGCAGCCTCTCAAATTTTTATCGGTGGTTTGCTGATAGAGAAAGTCCAGCGCTTTGACTGCTGTGATACCAGAATTGATCAGCGTGGCAAACTGGCGGCAAAATACAGCCAGCGGTTTGAGCTTGATCTTTTTCGCACGGCTCGCCAGATCTCTCGCGGCTGTATCAACCTTATCCTCAGCGTCAGTGATAAACTGCCCTTTTTCCCGCAGTTTCTGGATCAGCTGGGCCTTATTATTAGCTTCGAGAACGCCGGAGTACTTTTTGCCGGCAAGGTCAACGGCAGTGTAGGTGTATTGTGCCATGCGCGTCCTCCTTCCTTAGAACATAGCCGAGTCGCTGATTAAGTAGCGCTGCAGCGTTTCGGGATCCTGGCAGAATGAGAAGGCGGTCTCGTTACTGATGCGGGCCTGGCGGACGAGCTGAGCGAGCGAGTAGTCCATCGACATCATGCCTTGTTTGAGGCCGGTCTGGATGTAGCTTTGGATCTGGTGGACCTTGCCTTCGCGAATGGTGTTGCGGACAGCGTCGGTACCGAGCAGGATCTCGAGGGCGGCGACACGGCCTTTGTTGTCGGCGGTGATCAGCAGCTGCTGGGCGATGATGCCCTGGATGACGCTGGCCAGCTGGACGCGGATCTGGGTCTGCTGGTAGGGCGGAAAGACGTCGATGATACGGTCGATGGTCTGGGCGGCGCTGGTCGTGTGCAGGGTTGACAGGACCAGATGGCCGGTTTCAGCGGCCGAGATAGCGGTGCTGATCGTTTCCAGGTCACGCATTTCACCGACGAGAATGACGTCGGGGTCTTCACGGAGGGCGGCGCGCAGGCCGTTGGCGAAGGTTTGGCTGTCGTCGCCGACTTCGCGCTGGTTGATCATGCATTTGCGGTGTTTGTGCAGATATTCGATCGGCTCTTCGAGCGTCAGGATGTGGCAGCTGCGAGTGTTGTTGATATGGTCGATCATCGCCGCCAGGGTGGTCGATTTACCGGAACCGGTCGGGCCGGTGACCAGGACCAGTCCACGGGGTTTCAAGGCCAGGTCTTTGAGGATCGGCGGCAGCTTGAGGCTGTCGATGGTCGGGATGTTGGTCATGATGATACGGATGGCGGCACCGTGGCTTTTGCGCTGGCGATAGACGTTGACACGGAAGCGGCTGACATTGGGGATCTGGTAAGAGAAGTCGACCTCGCCTTTGGTGTTCAGCTCGTCGCGCTGGCGCTGGCTGAGCATGCCGAAACAGAGTTTTTCGGTGTGCTCAGGGGTAAGGATGTAATCGCGCATCGGTGTCAGTTCGCCGTTAACGCGCATCATCGGTGGCAGGGCGACGGTGAGGTGAACGTCGGAAGCCTTGCTTTCGAGCGCCTCAATCAGCAGTTCGTTGAGCGTCGATTCGCCGATGATGGCGAAAGATTCCATGTTCATGTCCAGGTTGAGGTCGAAATTGATCGGAACATCCATTGGCTTCACTTCCCTTTTCTTATTCGGCAAGGCTGGTTGTCAGCCTTAATCGACGGTGTAGGTGACCTTCATCATTTCCTGGGTGGTGGTGATGCCGTCCAGAACCAGCTTGATGCAGGTGTCCATCAGGGTGGTTGTACCCTGGCGGATGGCGACAGCACGGATCTGGTCGTCAGAGGCGCGCCGGTCGATCAGTTCACGGATCTCCTTGGTCACGACCAGGATCTCGTGAATGGCGGTACGGCCTTTGTAGCCGCTGCCGCCGCATTCGGGACAGCCGGTGGCACGGAACAGCGGGCGCGGCTCGCGGATTTTCAGCTGCATGGATTCGGCGTGAGAGGGTTTATAGCTCTCCTTGCAGCGCGGGCAGATCTTGCGCACCAGGCGCTGCGAGATGATGCCGACAACTGAGGATGAAACCAGGTAGGGGTCGATGCCCATATCGACCAGACGGGTGACGGTCGAGGCGGCGTCGTTGGTGTGGATGGTGCTAAGCACGAGGTGGCCGGTGATTGAGGCGCGGATGGCGATCTCGGCCGTCTCACCGTCTCGGATTTCACCGACGAGGATGATGTCCGGGTCCTGGCGGAGGATGGAACGCAGGCCGCTTGCGAAGGTCATGCCGGCGCGGACGTTGACCTGCACCTGGTTGACGCCGGTCATGCGGTATTCGACCGGGTCCTCGACCGTGACGATGTTGGTCGTCGGCTGGTTGAGGTCCTTGAGGACGGTATAGAGGGTGGTCGTTTTACCGGAACCGGTAGGTCCGGAGACCAGGATGATGCCGTGCGGACTCTTGACGATTTTTTCAAAGAGGGCTTTGTTTTCTGCCGAAAGGCCGAGCATGTCTTTGCTGAGCTGGACTTCGCCGCGGCCGAGGATACGGATAACGACCTTTTCACCGTTGACGGTCGGCAGGATCGAGAGACGGAGGTCAACCGGCTTGTTGGCGATGACCGTCTCGACGCGGCCGTCCTGCGGGATGCGCTTTTCAGCGATGTCCATGCCGCCGATGATCTTGATGCGGGTGATGACCGCAGCGTGGGCGTTTTTGGGGGCGGTCATGACCTCCTGCAACACACCGTCGAGACGGAGGCGGACGCGCATCTGGCCTTCGGTCGGCTCGATGTGGATGTCGGAGGCGTTGATCTTGATGGCGTGTTCGATGATCGAGTTGACCAGCTTGACGACCGGGGCGTTGGCGACCTCGTCGGTGATCTGCTCGGTGATGCGCACCATCTCGTCAACGTCGAACTCTTTTTCCAGCTCCTGGGCTGCTTTCTGGGCGTTTTCTTTGCCATAGCTGGCGTCGATGGCGGCGAGAATCTGCTTTCGCGTGCTCATCTTGGGCAGAATGTCCTTGCCCGTCATATATCTGATTTCGTCGATGATGATAAAGTCGAGCGGGTCGTTCATGATCACGACCAACTGGCCGTTCTCATAACCGACCGGGATCGAGCAGTATTTCTTGGCTGTGTCTTCGCTGATCAGACCCGGGGTGGTCGGATCGATACGGATCGAGGACATGTCGATATAAGGAATGCGGCACTGGTATTCCAAGGCCTTCATGATTTCAATGTCGGA
>DMJC01000168.1 GCA_003451915.1 Clostridiales bacterium | reverse complement strand
AAAGGCGCCTGCGGCGCATGAAGGGCGCCTGCGGCGCATGAAGGGCGCCTGAGGCGCATGAAAAACTGGCATCTGCCATTCTTTATAATACGATCCCAGAAGTGTCTGCTCAATTCACCTATTATTTAATGCCAGCTGTTATTCGCGTCCTATTTGGCGGTTATGTCTTGAACCAGCCTTTAGGCTGTCGGTCAGCTCCTCATTCGCGTTTGGGTAATTTAGAAATCCTTCGTTTGGTATTTTTATTACCATCCGAAGGATTTACACGAAATATTAATATGGGGAAGGATTAACA
Organism: Clostridiales bacterium; assembly: GCA_003451915.1. Lineage (GTDB taxonomy): Bacteria > Bacillota > Clostridia > Saccharofermentanales > UBA5734 > UBA8949. Next base: position 4,802 of record DMJC01000168.1, on the reverse strand, counting down.
TTTATTCATGCGGCAAAGCCGCCCTTCATGCGCCGCAGGCGCTCTTCATGTCGCAAAGCGACCCTTCATGCACCGTCAGGTGCCCTTCATGCGAGCGCAGCGAGCCCTTCATGCGGCGAAGCCGCTCTTCATGCGCCGTCAGGCGCCTTCATTTTTCATTTGACCGCTGTTTGCCGGATGTATTCCATGCTCTGGCTGACAATGCCGCCTTCAACCAGCGAAGTGTTACGAGGGGCTACTACAAAGATCACCGAAGAGACCGGCATGACTTTGCCATCCAATGCATAGGCTGCACCGGTGATGAAATCGATAACCCGCTGAGCAACCTTGGTATCGACTTTCTCGATGTTGCAAATTACGGTTTTACCAGCCCGGATATGGTCGGCTGCCTGCTGGGCCGATTCGATGTCAGCCGGCTGCATGATGACGACCTGCTGATGTCCGGATGGCTTGAAGTCAACGACTTTGCCTGGCTGGGCCTTGCGGAAAGTCGTCTGGCGAGGTTCGTCAATCATCTCGACCTGATCTTGTTCGTCATATTCAGCTTGTTCGTAATCATCTTCATAATCAACCTCGTCATGGAAATTGCCCAGACGATTGAAAAGCTTATTCAAGATATCAGACATATCATTTCCCTCCAGTGTGCGGAAATATTCGGTGGGTTCTTGAACCCATTATAGGAGGGCTTCCTGTTGGTTTCAACGCAAATAAGCCAAGAGTAAGTGCGATGTAATGACCATGAAACAATGACCGCCAGATGTCACAGTGGTGTTACAGACGCGGGCCAAAGATGGCAGTGCCGATGCGGACATGTGTCGCACCGCAGCGGATGGCCTGTAAATAATCATGGCTCATGCCCATGGAGAGAACATTAAAATCAGGATGCTGGGCAACGTGCTTGGATATTTGACAAAACAGCTCGCGGGTCTGGCTGAAAATCGGCAGCGTTTCATCAGGATTTTCCAGAAGCGGCGCCATGGTCATCAAGCCGCGCAGCAGGATGCCTGGCATTTGCAGGACCTGTTCGACTGCATCAGCCAACTGTTCTGGCTCAAAACCATGTTTGGTTATTTCGCCGGCCGTATTGACCTGAATTAAGACTTCACTGACTAAGCCCGCCATGATGCTCCGCTGATTGATTTCAGCCAATAATGCCATCGAATCGGCCGAATGGATCAAGTGAACACGACCGATCACCTGACGGACTTTGTTTTTTTGCAAGGTTCCGATCAAGTGCCAGCGTGGATGCAAATCCAGCCGGGCAAGCTGCTCGATCTTTGGCAGCATCTCCTGAACCCGGTTTTCTCCCAGATCAGCAAGGCCCAGGTTGACAGCGGCTATGGCCTTTTCGGCTGTAAAAAACTTACTGACGCCGATCAAGGTGATTTCACCTGGCTGGCGGCCAGCCTGCAGGGCTGCCTGCCCGATACGCTGTCTGACAGTCGCCAGCCTCTCACGCATCGCCTCGTATTCAGCTGCTGGAAGATCGGGGATCAATAAACCATCATCAATCGCCAATAAACTCACCTGCCTCGATCGATGCAGGATTGACAACCAGAACTGTAGCCACAGCTGGTTTATATTGTTCGGTTTCAATCGCACGGATAATAGCAAATTCACGGTCAAGATCAACGACATCAACCAGGCAGCGGCGGATATAGCCGCCACTGACAATCATCAGGCTGGCTTGCGACAAATCGCTGTCAAAATCAACAAGCGCTGATACAGGTACTTTAAGGCCGGATGTTGCCGACAAGGCTAATTCAGCATTGATTGTCCGACGGTCGGATAATCGCTCAACCTTGCTTTCAGTCTTGAAAACGACCAAGGCATCACTGCCGCTTGCCACAGACCGGACACAGCGGCTATTGGGAATTGTCAGGCCGTCATCTGGCAGAATAATTTCGGTTAAAGTGTCAACCTCGAACAAACCGGCATCCGTATTGGGTAATAAGAAGGCAATAAACTGCTGATGATTGGCCGAGATGCGCAGGACAGGTTCATCTTTCTGGACAGTGCCCTCTTTCAAACCAGTCACTTTGTTTTGTCGCAGATACTCCGTGATCTGGCTTGCCGTCAGCGTTTCAACAGCAGCAGGTGTCAAAAGAGTTTCCAGCCCATCGGTTCGAAATGAGACAATGCCCGGCTGTTGGCAGGTTAAAAGGCCAGCATCCAGTCCCAATGATTTCTCAAGACTTTCCTTTTTTGCTTTTAACGTATCGAGCCTTGAATCTTTAAAATCGATGGTCATTAAACGGGTCGTCCGCTGTTCAAGAACAACCTGGATATTTGTCGCATAAGCACTCATGTTGGCCAGTGTGCCGCGGGTGATGTCGCTGCGGATCAGGTTGACAATGGCGTTCAGGGTTGCCGCGCTTTCATCATAAATCGCCTGGGCACCAGGTACTTTGCCGGTATTCATCAGCTCGGTCTGCAGGCTGATCAAATCATTTTCACACTTTAAAAGGTCAGCCAGCTGGCTCTCTTTACCTTCTGGTATAACCATAGCCAGTTTTTGCCCTTTTGCTGCCCGGCTGCCTTCGGTAACCAATGTTTTGAGCAAACCGGTGGCCGGCGCAGTGAAAACCTGTTCTTCGCGGATCAGCAGGCCAGTGCTGCGAACGGTATGCACCAGTTTGCCCTCCTGGATAAAAATCAGGCTGGGATTGGGCTTGGCCTGTTTCATGACTGCTATGATCAGCAACACTGTTACAAGCATGATTGCCATGACCATGATCGAAAGTGTGATGGCACGGTTTCTGGCCTTGCGGCGCTCAATACGGATCAGCCGTTCAGCCGGCAGGCCTGCCTTTCGTCCACTCATCGCAAAACCACCCCCATCCGCTCGACAGCCAGCATACAGGCCAGCCGGACATTTTCGAAGACAAGGCCGCCTTGCAGGTAAGCCGGGTAAGGTGAGCGCAAAGGGCCGTCAGCTGACAATTCGATTGAGGCACCTTGAACAAAAGCGCCGGCAGCCATAATCACCGGGCAATCGTAGCCAGGCATGGCCCAGGGCTCTGGCCTGACAAAACTGTCGACCGGTGAAGCAGCCTGGATCGCCTGGCAAAAAGCCACCAGCCGTTCAGGATCTGCCAGCTCGATGGTCTGGACAATATCGCCACGCTCAGCATCAAAATGCGGGAAAGTTTTAAAACCGGAACGATTGAAAAGAGCTGCAGCAAAAACAGCACCTTTCAGGCTCTCCGCCACAACGTGTGGTGCGAGATAAAAGCCCTGAGCGATCAGGCGGCTGAAACCCAGTGAAGGGCCGACATGACTGCCAAGGCCCGGGGCAGTCAACCGGGCTGCAACCCGTTCGACAAGATCAGCCCGGCCGGCAATATAACCACCTGACGGACAAAGGCCGCCACCAGGATTTTTTATCAGAGAACCGGCACAGAGATCTGCACCTGTCATGCAGGGTTCGCTGGTTTCAACAAATTCGCCGTAACAGTTGTCGACCAGAATGATCGCCTGGCTGCCTGTTGACCGGACACAGGCACAGATGGCTGTCAGGTCTGCTGCCAGTAATGAGCGCCTTAAAGTATAACCACGGGATTTCTGGATAAAAACAACCTTGGTTTTTGGTGTAATGGCCGCAGCGATACCTGCTAAATCAGGATTCCCGCCAGGCAGCAGATCAATCTGCCTATAGCTCACCCCGAAATTCCGGAGCGATCCCTGATCCCCCTGCCCGTCCTGGGTTGTTTCGATCGTTTCCATCAGGCTGTCATAAGGTTTGCCGGTTACCGAGAGCAACTCATCGCCCGGCCGTAACAATCCAAAAAGGCAGAGAGCCAATGCTTGTGTGCCCGAGCTGATCTGAATGCGAACCAGAGCAGACTCAGCGCCCATCACATCAGCATAAGCTTTTTCAATCTGTTCGCGGCCTAAGTCATCATAACCGTAGCCTGTGCTGCCACCCAGCTGACTCTCAGCCAGCCGAGCCTTTTGCAAGGCAGCCAAGACACGCAGCTGATTGCTCTGCCGGACTCTGGCAATATCAGCAAAAACAGGTCCGACGTCGGTCAGAGCCTGTTCAGAAAGGTCATAAACGCCGCGGGATATCCCGAAAGGCTGGAAGTCGGCAAAGCTCAAATCCCGTATACCTCCTTGGCACTCAGCACACGTATCCCGGATTGCTCGAGCTTTTCCAAAGCCTGCTGCGGGGTTTCCACCCGGATAATGACAATTGCATCTGATGAATGGCGGCCGACATAGGCATAAAGATATTCAATCGAAATATTGCCGTTGCTCAGAACCTCCAGCGCTCCATCCAATGTACCCGGCTGATCAGGTACCGCAATAGCGATAACATCCGTTTCACTGACGGTAAAACCATTCTCAGCCAGTGCAGCCTGCGCTTCGTCCGGTTTATCGACAATCATGCGCAAAATCCCGTAATCGGTTGTTTCTGCAATATACAGCGACCGGATATCAATCTGATTGTCACCTAGCGTTTTTGTTGCTTCGGCCAGATGGCCCGATTTATTTTCCAGAAAAACGGAGATCTGTTTGACAAGCATGCTCGGATCCTCCTGTTGATAGATTTGAATACTATTATACATGAATAGGATTGACAAAGCATCATCAGCATGAGTATAATTGCTCATGCTAAAACCCGCGGTCATGGCGGAACTGGCAGACGCGTACGTTTGAGGGGCGTATGGGCAACCGTATGGGTTCAAGTCCCATTGACCGCACCAAGGCAGAAGCCCCGGAACAACAACTGCTCCGGGGTTTTTCTTTTATTTTTCATGCGAGCGTCAGCGAGCCTTTCATGCGGCGAAGCCGCCTTC
>DMJC01000291.1 GCA_003451915.1 Clostridiales bacterium | reverse complement strand
AATGACAGAGGCATAATTTTTATTTCAACGTAGCGACCGCTCAGTAACGATGCTAATTCACCGGAAAGGATTTTTGCATTCGAGCCTGTGATATAGATATCCGAATCATACGCAACCCTCAATCCATTGATGACGCGCTGCCAGGAATCCACTTCCTGAATTTCATCGAAAAGAAAATAATTTTTTTTCTCTTGTGAAGCATAAGTTTTTATATAGCTATTTAGAGCTGGAGCTGTTTTAATCGAATCAGTATCCGGATGTTCAAAATTGATATAGATAATCTGTTTGGGATCTAGTCCGGATTCCAATAAATGATCTCTGAACATAGTTAAAACATAAGATTTGCCACAGCGCCGTACACCGGTTAAAACCTTGATAAACTCTGTATCTTGATACTCAATGAGACGGTTAAGGTACCGGTGTCTGACTTTGATCATAGACTGCTCCTCCTGCCTACATTTTAGCAGCAAATAATAAATTAGTCAAGAATTTTGCGGTTTTAGCCGCTAAATTTTATATTATACCAAGTTTTGCGGTTTTAACCGTAAAACTTTTGTTTTCGATATGGTATCAGTTACGAAAACGGAACATGAAATTAAAAAGGCGTGAAACATGCTCATAGCAAGCCTTGACAAGCACAAAATTGTGAAATTCCGAAATGGTATCAGATACCCTCCGACAACCCGCATTCATTGAAGCTGTCGACTCGCACAAAAACTGGCTGGCCTTTCACTAGCCCGCCGATCCGGGCCTCCAGGCCAAAAACCTGACAGCTGTGATAAAGCTTGTCCGGAGCATGGCCCCAGTTGACAACGTACCCTGTCCCGTTCCCCTGCCAGCTGACGACCATATCCAGATCGCCCTCACGGCAGATGACAACATTGCTCGCTGGTTCCGGCAAATCGCCCTGGCCCAATCCGAAGACGCGCAGGCCGGAAACGCAGGCTGCCTGGCCATAAGGCAGTGAAATCACCGTCAGCCGGATGAACCGGACCTGAACACCCTGCTCACGCACAACCAGATCGTGTGGCAGATCGGTTTCAGCTTGGCTTTTGTCTTCAATCACAAAATAGTTCACTCCATCGGCTGAACCTTCCAGAAGCCAGCGAGTCGCCTGCGATATCAGGTCGATCCAGCGGGATTGGTGCAGTGCACCTTGCATCACAGCGCCCTCCGGCAAAGGCACGACCAGCTGGTCGTCGGCAAAATTGATCTGGATGGCATGAACAGCGCAGAGCCGGCCAAGGTCCAGCATCAGCCACTGCTCTGGCTCAGCGCTGGCCGCCCGCCACCAGGTCCGGATGTTTTCATCCACAGCCATTGCCGGGCCATGTTGCTCAGCCGATGAAGACGCCGTCGCAGTTTTGCCGTACGATAGCAGCATCCAGTCCGGCCGGGCCCACGGATTTATGGCCGCCTGCTCCACGCGCAGCGGCCAATCGCCGAAGCGCTGGTTGCAGAACAGTTCACCGTCTTGATCCCAGCCGGCCGGCCACAAGCTTATCCTTCGCTCAAAATTATGGTTGAGCGCAATGCGTGAGGTTGCGATGTGCCAGAGATTGCCATACCGGTCCGCCATGGTCGAGCCGTGGCCGGCGCCGGGCATAAAGCCGCCGGGTTTATAAGAAAAAGGATTGTTGTCAGCCAGGGTAAAAGGCCCCAGCGGCTGATCGCTGATGTAGACGCCATCCGCGTAGATGTTATGTCCTGAACTCGGCGTTGCGTACTGCAGATAATAGCGGCCGCGGTGTTTATTCATCCACACGCCTTCGAGATAAGCCGCCCCTAGAATATAAGACCGGGCTGCCGCCTTCAGGTCATCCGGCATATCTGCAGCCTGCTCCAGCCGTGCCAGCAGTTGAGCGGTTTCCGCCGGCGAGCGCGGCGGACGATGGTTTTCGCCATAGCGCTCAAATCCGATATCGGGACTGTTGCCAGTAAAAAGGCTCACCTTTTCGCTGATCGGCCGCAGTGTGACAGGATTCAGTTCAACGCCGTAAATAGGTTCAGTCGTCGATGATCCCCAATAAAAATACAGCCGTCCGTCATCATCATAAAACAGGTTGGGATCCCAGAACGGGAAAGCCCCGTCAATTTTTTCATAAGGCCCGGTTAAGGGATCCTTCGTCCGATAAAAAGTGCCCTGATCGTGGTTCGATGCACAAAAATAAACCTGGTCGCCGACGACGCGCACGTCGGGCGCATAATCATAAGCCGGCAATTCCGGTAAGAGCTGGTACTGCCAGCTGACCAGGTCATCACTGTGCCAGCAGCCGCCGCTCATTGAGGGGAACAGATAATAGCTGCCCTTGAATTCGATCAGCGAAGGATCGGCCGCTTCACGCGAGACTGAAATCCGGCCGTCAGAATTCTGATTGAACTGGTATCGGTAACTGATGTTCAATGGATTGCAGATGTAAGACATGTCAATCTCCTGTCAATGGATTTAGTGGCCATAACACAACTGCAGCTTGGCGAACAGGTCGTCCAAGGTCATGCGCACGTCAACCCAGTCATAAACACGCACGGTTTTACCATCCGGATCCTAAAACCTGTGCTCGCCCGGTCCGACCTGCATCGACTGGCCGTCGGGCAGCTCAATCTTTGCTGTCGTGTTGGCTGGAATCGAAATCGTATAATGTATGTTGCCTTCAAATAATTCCCATCGACTCTTGACCAAGCCAAACGTCGAATCATAGCTTGCCTCAGCCCAGGTCAGCGATCCGCCCGGCAGCGGCCGGATCGTGAAATGGCGGGAGCCGCTGATGCGAATGCCGGCGATGTGGCTGAACAGGAACTCACTAACTGCACCCGGCGAAAAATGGTTCATGGAGTGAGCCTGCGGATGGCCTTCGGCGTCAAATCCATCGTAGTTTTCCCATACTGTTGTCGCACCTTGGCAGACCATGGCCAGCCAGCCCGGTGTCTTGGTGTTTTCCAGCATTTTATAGGCTGTTTCGACATAACCCTGCTCGGCAAGAACCTTAAGGACAAAGGGTGTCGAGAGGAATCCGGTGCCGACTTTGTAGTTGCGGGCGATGGCCGATTCGTTCAGCCGCCGGGCAACATTCTTAACAGCTGCATCGTCTAGCAGTCCCAGCGCCAGCGGTCGGACCAGCTTGGCCTGACGGCAGACGGGGATGTCGTTCTCTTTGACAAAGTGGTGATTGTACGCTGCCCGGGCACCCGCCGCAAATTCGGCGTAAAGCTCAGCTTCGCTGGTTTCGCCAAGCGCAGTCAGCATTTCTGCAAGCAGACGCATCGAATAATGGGTGAAAGCGGCTGCCTCTTCCTGTTTGGGCATCATCAGCAGCGTGACACCGTCGACGCCATCCATGACATCAAGCGGCTCCGCCCATTCACCCCAGTGAACGCCCAACTCAATAACATAACAGTTTAACGGAGAGTCGGGCAGTTTGTTCTTATTAAAAAGCTGCTTCAGCGGGTTATCATCCGGCAAATCCCGCATCGTCTTATCGGCTGCCGTTTTCATGACATAGGCCGCCCAGCCGCGCATCAGATCGAGGTTATCACGGATGAACGTTTCATCGCCGGTCGTCTGCCACAAAGTCCAGGGGATGATCACGGCCGCATCCGCCCAGCCGACCGACCCGTTGAGGACGTCCATCTGGTTCGGCGGCCGGACTTTCGGATTGATGTTAGTGATTCGGCCATCATCGCGCTGACAGTCACGGATGTCTTTGAGCCACTTGCGATAGAAAGCCGCTGTGTCAGCCAGATAAGTGCTGGTTCGCGCAAAAATCTGCGCGTCACCGGTCCAGCCCGCTTTTTCGCGGGTTGGGCAATCGGTTGGCACATCGACAAAGTTGCTTTTGAGACTCCAAAGGGTGTTCTGGGCAAATTGGGTGATCAACGGGTGTGAACAGGTAAATCTGCCCGTCATCGTCAGGTCGGAGTAAACTGCGATCGCTGTGAAATCGTCCTGATTGACTTCGTCTAATCCTTCAACCAGGGCGTAACGGAATCCGGCGTAAAAGAAATTCGGTTCATAAAGGTCCTCACCGCCGCTCATTGTGAAGCGGATAGCCTGATCGATCGACTTGCCACGGTCAGGCAATGTGCGGAAGGTGATGTCGGTGTATTCGCCGTGATCCAGCACCTCACAGAATGAGAGCTTCATGGACTGGCCAGGCTGACCGCGAACGCGAAAGCGCACATAGCCGGCGATATTCTGTCCAAAGTCCAAAATATGCTGGCCGCCGGGCGAGATCAGGAGTTTCGGCTGGAAAGTCTCATGCTCTAGGATCGGCGGTCCTGACGAAGCTTCCGGCTGGACTGCATAAGTCGTTTCCTGCGCAAAGTGCTGATACGTCGGTTTTTTGCGCGCATCATAGACGATGCCGTCCTTGAGATCGTTGTAACTGAGCGGTCCGTCGTTGCTCCAGCGGAAACGATGATCGGTCGCGATGATTTCCTGCCGTCCATCGATATAAGTAATCAGCAGTTGAGCCAATAATTTTGTCTGCTGGCCAAACAAATACTCATCGCCATCACAACCGAGCTTACCCTTGTACCAGCCATCGCCGACGGTAAACTCCAGCCGGTTCTTTTCAGCCAATAAATCAGTGACATCATAGGTCTGATAGTACAGCCGTTTGTCATACTGCGTGCAGCCAGGCGCCAGGACAAAGCCCTCCACCCGGCGGCCATTCAGGCGCGCTTCGTAAATGCCGAGTGCGGTGGCGTAAAGACGAGCCTGGCGGACCTGACCGTTTAAGCTGAACGCTCTTTGATAGCAATCCGCCGGCAAACGTTCAGAACGATCGGTGTCAATGCCGCAGATCCATCGGGCCTGCCAGTCAGTCGGATCAAGCAATCCCATTTCGAAAAAGGCCGGTTCAGATGTTTCAGTCTGTCCCTGCTCATCCCACAACGTGACCTGCCAGTTTATGCGCTTCCCGGTTGTCAGAGGTTCGCCGCTGTAGCGATAGAACATATCATTGCCGGCAATTTCACCGCTGTCGTCAACCTGACGGCCATCATCATTGACCGCCGTCACGCGATAGCGGGTCTGCTGTTGACCGCCGGCGCATTTCCAGGACAGACGGGGCTGCTTTGATGCAAGCCCGATCGGATTAATCAGGTCATCGGTTCGCAATTCAATCGCTCGCATAAGCAGTCCTCTTTTCAGTTTCTGCAGCAATAGCTGCCCAGCAGCTGCAGACTCGGCTTGGGATAGCGCCGCTGGGTGGTGCGGTCAACCGCGATCAGGCCGAACGTCGGCTCGAAACCCAACATCCATTCGAAATTATCCATCAGCGTCCAGTGCAGATAGCCTTTGACCGGGATACCCTCGTCAAGGCAGGCCTGAATCCCCCGTAATGCTTCCTGAATAAAAACCTGGCGACGGCTGTCATCGGCAGTACCGATACCATTCTCAGTGACCAGAATCGGCTTATGAAAATGACTGGCAACGGTCCGAATAACGTTGGCGATCCCCTGCGGGTAAAATTCATAATTCATCTGGGTGAGTTCAGTGCCTTCGGGCGGCGGCACAATGCCGTCGGGTCCGACCAGCTTGCGAGAATAATTCTGTACACCGATAAAATCATCTTTCTGCAGATGCGGCAGGTAATGCAGCAGTTCTTCATCCAGCTCGGCATGAGCTCGCTCCTCACCGCCGGGTAAAGCCTGAAAATCGTGCAATGAAAGCGTGATGCCGACTTTCAGATGCGGGCAGACCGCCTTGATCGCATCTCTCGCCTTCTCGTGGGCATGTATAATGACCAGATCGCCAGCCGGTGTGCGACCGGACAGGAAATGGCTGATTTTACGCGGGTCGAGTCCGCCAAAAACCTTTGACAGCCCGGCCATGCGTTCAGCCATTACCTTGCCAATATCGGTGTTGATGCCGACCTGCACCTGGCCCTGCATTTTCGCTGCCATTTCATGCATGATCTTGGTCAGCTGCAAACCCATGTTGGCTTCGTTGATCGTGCAGACATAATCCATCTGGTCACCCAGTTCGATGATCACATATCTGGCGTAATCAGCAAACAGATCGGCTGTGCTTTCCGCTTCCCAGCCACCCTCGGTGATCAGCCATTTCGGCGAAGAGAAATGATGCAGAGTCACGATCGGCTTAATTCCCTTTTGATGGCAATATTCCAGCATCTCACGATAATGCTGGATTTCCTTTGCATCAAAACTGTCTTTCGTCGGCTGGATCCGCGCCCATTCGATGGAAAATCTATAAGCATTGAGCCCGGCCGCAGCCATCAGATCAATATCTTCGCGGAATCGGTTATAATGGTCAACCGCATCCAGCGATGGCTCCTTGAAAAGCGAACCTGGGATCTGCTCCATCGCCCAAAAATCACTGTTGGTGTTGTTGCCCTCGACCTGATGGGCAGCAGTCGATGCGCCAAGGAGAAAATGTTTATCAAATTTTTGCATAAATAAACCCCCTGTTATTGGTGAAAAGTGAAAGGTGAAGGGTGAAGGGTGAAACCCGAGCGGAGCTCGGGTTGGTGAAAAGTGAAAGGTGAAGGGTGAAAGGT
>DMJC01000170.1 GCA_003451915.1 Clostridiales bacterium | reverse complement strand
TCGAAGGCGGCCGGGTGCAGCTCATTGAAAGGATAACGAGCGCTAAATTTCTACCGCTGCCCTGGCTGACAGTAAAATTTCAGGTGTCCCGCCATCTCGTTTTTCCGGATAAACTGCATGCTGCGATTACCGATGACTATTACCGGGAAGACCTTTTTTCGCTTGGCATTTACCAGCGGATCAGCCGCACGCTCGATGTTGAATTGGCAAGGCGTGGCTATTATTCGATTAAAAGTATTGATCTTCTGAGCAGTGACTTGCTTTTGTCGGTCAAGCTGGTCGGCCATGCAGCAAGTTTGTCATGCCTGACAGTCTGCCCTCGCCTGATCGGGCGGGGAGAACTGGACATTCCCTACCGGCAGCTGATTGGAACGGCATTGACCCGTCAAGCCTTGCTGGCCGATCCTTTTGAATTCCGGACAATTCGGGAATACCAGGGTTTTGACCATCTTAAATCGGTGAACTGGCTGGCAACGGCGCGGACCGGCCAGCTCAAGGTTAATGTTCACGAATATACAACCTCGCGCGAAATCCGGGTTTTGCTCAATATCGAGCCGGATGGCGCTTTTTATGAAGAAATGCTGCTCGAGGAAGCGATTCGCCTGGCTGCTTCATTATGCAATTATGCTTTAGAGGACGGAATCAGCTGCAGCATGCGCAGCAATGCACGTGATGTTCTGACCCAGGATGCGATTGACTTGCCGGCTGGTCAGACCCTGCAACATAACGATCAGATTCAGGAGCAGCTCGGCCGACTGAATCTTGCTTTACCGCCGGAAAGTTTTGCGGCTCTGCTGACCAGTGAACGTGCTGTCGGCTATAGCCGGCCGGTTCTGGTGATGATCTCACTGAACTGCAGTCCGGCGATCTGTAAAAACTGGCAAACCTGTCTCGACAATGGCAGTCAGGGGATCTGGATCGTACCGCGCCTGTCAGGTCAACCTGCCCGAATGCCGGAGATCACGGGCCCTGTTCATGTCTGGGAGGTTAACCATGTTCGTTGACCTTCTGAAAAAAATAACATGGCCTCTGCTTGTCAGCGAAATAATGTTTGCCATTTTGTTCGAAATGGCTGCTTTGCTTGCCATGTCTTTATTATCACCCGAGCCAACCTTGTTATTACTTGGCTTAATCAGTGTGGGCATTCTGATTTTCTGGCTGCTCAGGCTGTTCACTGACAAATTATGGCAGCTTTTATTGCCATCACTTGCATTGACCGTTGCCCCCTTGCTGATCTCCAGCCTGAGCGTCTGGCTGCGGGCAATCCTCTGTGCTGCAATGCTGCTTCTTGCGATGCGCACGCTGAGTATCAGGCTGCGCCCGCCATTGGCAGAAAATGAGTCGCCGCCGTTTGTCAACACAATAATGGCCCTTGGCTGGCTTTTGCTGCTCAATGTGCTTGCTGCCTGGCAAAACCTGAACAACCTGGTTCCGATCATTTTTTACAATGGCATCATTTATTTGCTGCTATCTGTTTTCCGTCGTCATCAAATTGCTCTGCAGACCCGCCTGGCCCGTTTTGTCAGTCAACAGACTCAGCCAACCTCACGGATCAGACGTTTTAATCACCTGTTGCTTCTGATTTTTATTGTGATCATGACTATCGTGCTGCTTACTGCACCGCTGCTGCATCTCGACGCCGTCATTCCCTGGCTGGCATCGATCATCCTGCTCGGCCTGAAAAAACTGATACTCTGGCTGCAATCGCTGGGCGGCCCGGGTGAGGAACCTGGCCCGACGACTGAAACAATGCCTGAACCAACAGAGACTGGCGGATTGCCGCCAGTACCTGGTGAACCTGCAGCCTGGCTGGTTTTTTTGCAGCAGGTGTTCTATTACCTGATCCTGGCGGCGTCGGCAACAGTCGTGTTAGCTGTTATTGTTTCGATCATTTATGCAATCTATCGCAAGTTCTATGAAAACCGGGCAAGCGGGCCTGATGTTCTGGAGGTCATGATGCCCAAGTTTGCTGCCGATCTGCGCCAAAACATCCGGCGGAGCCAGCAACGGCTGACCCGGCAGTTCGGCCGCAGCCCCGAACAGAAAATCCGCCGTTACTATTATCGCCTGATTGACGATTTGATCCGAAAAGGCCTTGAAGTAACCAACGGCGATACGCCACGTGATTTTATCGAGAAAAGTGAATCAAGCCGACAGCCTGTATTCATCGAATTGACCCTGCTTTATGAAAAAGCACGATACAGCCACAATATCTGTACAATTGAAGACAGCAGGCGTATGCTAGATTTATGCCGCCAATACCGGCAAAAACAGGAGAGCACATGACATGGCCAAAAAAGTAACGATCTTTGTTCTGAAATATTGCGGATTTTGCCGGACAGCATTGCGTTATCTGGAGAATGTTCTGGAGGAACATCCTGAGTATCGCCAGCTGGAAATTGAACAGGTTGATGAAGCTATTGAACGTGAACGGGCTCGCGCCCACGATTATTTTTATGTACCGACCTTTTATATCGGCCAGCGCAAAGTGCACGAAGGAGCCGTGCGCGATCAGCACCAAATTGAAGCTATTTTACAGGAAGCAGCGCAGTCAGAATAAAATGGTGCTATTGACTATTAGCAGCCCATCATTTTATAATGACCGCAGGCAAACAAAGGACGAGGATGTTCCATTGGGGACATTCTCGTTTTTTATGTGCATAAAAGAGGAGGCTCCTTTTGATTCACGAAGAATGTGGAATTTTCGGCATTTTCGGGACTGATGGCACCGAAGCAGCTGAAGCTGTTTACTATGGCCTTTTTGCTCTGCAGCACCGCGGGCAGGAAAGCTGCGGAATTGCTGTCAATTTAGCAGGCGAAATCAAAGTTCACAAGGATATGGGACTGGTCAATGAGGTTTTTGATGAGCGCAGTCTTGCTGGCTTGCCGGGCCGGATGGCTATCGGTCATGTCCGCTATTCGACAACCGGTCAGAGCGTCCGTGAAAATGCCCAGCCGCTGGTGACGCGCTACAGCAAAGGCCTGATGGCGTTAGCCCACAATGGCAATCTGTCCAACACGGCTGATCTTCGAAAATCTCTCGGTCAACAGGGCGCGATTTTTCAGACTACGATCGACTCGGGAATCATTGCATACCTGATCGCCCGCTTTCGCAATCAGACCCAAACTGTTGAAGAAGCTGTATCCATGGCGATGTCGATACTGCAGGGTGCCTATTGCCTGCTGATCATGAGCCGGGGTAAACTGATCGCCGTCCGTGATCCGCTCGGTTTCCGGCCACTGTGCATAGGCCTGATAGGCGAGACGGTTGTTTTTGCATCAGAGACTTGTGCACTGGACGCCGTCGGTGCGGCTTTCGAACGTGATGTCGAGCCGGGTGAAATCGTTGTCGTTGATAAAAACGGCATTTCTTCACGAGCAGTAATTTTGCGCTACCATAGAGTATTATAAAGTCTAAAAAAGCCCTTATCGTGGGCTTTCGTTGCTTTTGAAAATGTGTATCGTGGTCTTAAGTATATAATAGTTTTTAAGGTTGAAACACCAAATAAACACCAAGTTATAAGGCATTCTGTGTCTGCCGTACAGCTTGGTGTTTTTATGTGTGGGAGGGCATTTATGTGCTGTGTCTGATGTACATTTGCCATTATCTCACCGGCTATTTCTTGCATATAAATGCTGCCATAGCTTGGAGGACCGTGGGCCATCAAGCTAAATTGCAATGGCCAGATTTGTTGTTCCTTTTCTGCTCGGTTATATCGTGACCTGTTACTTCAAGTTGCTTTGTGGACCGTCGACCAAAAAGCTAAATCGCTACGGTCGAATTTACATTTGTCCTTTACATATCGTCTATATCGTAGCCTGTATTTTTCAAGTTGCTTTGAGGACCAAGGACCTCAAAGCTAAATTGCTTCGGTCGGATATAGATTTTTCATTTTTCTCGGCTATATCTTGTGCCATTATACGGTCATAGCTTGCAGGACGACCGTCCTCAAAGCTATTCTTCTCAGGATGACTCATCTATACGTCAGCAGTTGCAAGCGCTTCACTGATGGCGTTAGAGGCTTGCACCATGGTTTCGGCAAAGACGTGGGCGTAGATGGTCTCTGTGGTGCGCGTGTCGCTGTGTCCCAGATGTTCGGAAATCACCTTCATCGGCACACCCATGTTGATCAGCAGCGAGGCGTTGGCATGGCGCAGATCGTGAATATGAATATCCGGGAAATTGTGCTTTTCCAGAAGCCACTTGAACTGCAGGTTGATGTAGGATTTCGCCATGTACTCGCCATAGTTTCCGGTGAAAACAGCACCTCGCTCAATCCAGCGCTTGCCAGTGGCTTTCCTGCGCTCGTCCTGCCAAGCCTTCTGCACCCGGAGGATCTCCACCAACTGTGGCGGCAAGGCGATCACACGGGCGCTGCTCTTGGTCTTGGGCGTGGAAAGCTGGTATTTGCCATCCAGCCGATAAAGGTTATACCTGACCGTAATCATGGCTTTGTCCAGATTAACATCATCCCAGTGAAGGGCGGTCAGTTCACCGGCTCGCATTCCGGTGTAAATAAGCGTCTTGATGACACGAGGCAACTGCAGATTCGTGAACTCATCGAGGAAGGTCATCAGTTCCTTGCACTGGTTGGCATCAAGGTACTGGCGCTCCTTTTCCTCCCCGGCAGGCGTGGTGGAATTCTTGACCGGGTTTTTCAACAGCAGTTCCTTTTTGACCGCTGTTGAGAAAATCGGTGACAGTGCCGTACGGATGCGCTTGATCGAGCCAACGTCCAGACCGCCACCGATGGTATCCACGATGAACAATTCTTTCGGCTTCTTGCCAAGCGCATCGGCAATCCTG
>DMJC01000163.1 GCA_003451915.1 Clostridiales bacterium | reverse complement strand
GCCAAAGGCCGTGTCTTTACCTTCCCGATTCCGACGATTAACATCACTCGCGACTTTGCCTGGGACAGTCCGGTGGTCAATAAATTTATGGAAATCACCTGCAAATACGGCATCCCCTATTTTTCCAATTATATCAATTCAGACTTGTCACCGGAGGACGCTGTCACAATGTGCTGCCGGCTGCGTCTGGATACCAGCGAACTCAGGAAGCGCGGGGGCGGTTTATTCGGATCTAATCCGATGACAGGATCAATCGGGGTTGTGACCATCAATCTGCCGCGGCTGGGTTATCAGGCCAGCACCGAATCTGAGTTTCAGGCTCGTCTTTGGCGGGTGATCCAGCTGGCCAAGGATAGTCTGGAGATTAAGCGCAAGACAATCGAAGAACAGACTGCACGAGGCCTGTATCCATATTCGGCGCATTATCTTCGCAATATAAATGCCAGAACTGGTGAATACTGGTTCAATCATTTCAATACGGTCGGATTAGTCGGGATGAATGAAGCCTGCCGCAATTTCCTGGGCTCGGAAACTGACCTGACCACACAGGAAGGCCAGGCGTTTGCCAGGCGGACACTCCAGTACATGCGGGCTCAGCTGCAGGAAATTCAGGAGGAAACCGGCCATTTCTACAATCTGGAAGCAACACCGGCAGAGGGGACCAGCTACCGGCTGGCCAAGCTAGATCGCGAGCGCTACCCGGACATCATCACCGCTGGCGAAAATGTGCATTATTATACCAATTCCAGTCAGTTGCCGGTCAGTTTCACAGACGATATTTTTGAGACGCTTGATCTTCAGGATGAGCTGCAAAGCCTTTACACCGGCGGTACGGTACTCCATTTATATTTGGGCGAGCGCATCAGCGACATCGAAGTCGCCAAGAAATTGATCCGGAAGGTGTTTTCTCTCTACAAACTGCCGTACCTGAGCCTGACGCCGACATTCTCGATTTGTCCGGAACATGGTTATCTCGTCGGCGAACACTTCACCTGCCCGGAATGCGGACGTGATGCTGAGGTCTGGAGCCGGGTCGTGGGATATCTGCGGCCGATCCAGAATTATCACAAAGGTAAAAAAGAAGAATATCGCCAACGGGTCAAATATATTGTCCCAAAACGTGAACTAGCATGAAAATCGCCGGTCTGGCCAAGTCCTCAACCGTTGATTATCCAGGTTTGCTGTCAGTTGTCATTTTTACACCTGGCTGCAACCTGGATTGTTTCTTCTGTCACAACCGTTCCTTACTGACGAATGAAGTTCCGACTCTTGATCTGGCTGAGGTCATGCATTTTCTGGAGAGACGGCGCAACCTGCTGGACGGCGTAGTCATCAGCGGCGGAGAACCTGCTTTGCAGAGTGGCCTGGCGGAATTAATTGCTGAAATCCGGCACCTCGGCTATAAAGTCAAGCTTGATAGTAATGGTACTCAGCCACAGGTTCTTCGTGTTCTGCTGGAAAACCATCTGCTGGATTATGTGGCCATCGATTTCAAAGCGCCCTGGTCGCGTTATCCGGAAATCTGCGGCAGTGATAAACAAGCAAGCGGAGCGATCAGCCGCTCCATCCAGTTGCTCTTTGAGATGGCTGACCGTTCTGCCGTAGCCTGGGAAGTTCGGACAACCGTCATACCTCAACTCAGCGAATATGATCTGCATCAGATGGCTGGCAGCCTGCCAGTCTTGCCCCGCTATTATCTCCAGCGGTATATAAAGCCCAACCTTTATCGGCCGGAGGACCGCTTCCGCCTGGATGCCGTCGCCCTGACGCCAGCCCGGCTGGTGCTCCTGGCTGATGAGCTGCGCCAATACCAGCCGAATATCCAGATCAGATAGGATCAGGCTCAGGCGTCGATCTCTCTTGATGCCGAAAGGCGCATACAGCTATTGATTCTTAAGATATCATCGGGAGTTGACCCGAGACCATTGCAGATCTGGTCGAACTTATTTATACTGACCTTGTTACATCCACGTTCGACTGAACTGAGATACGTTGAGTTGGCAACCGGCTCATCGGCCAGCATGAACTGGGATATGCCGTTGATCTCTCGGATCAGGCGAAGAATATGACCAATTTCGACATGTGTCTGATTTTCTTTCATTTTCTTACCTCCGGTTTCACTAGAATACCTGAGATTATAAACATAATGAAACAAAAACGCAACAGCATGAAAGGAATCTGATATGGATATATATCAACCAGCTTTGGCCGGTTCAGGCCAGACCAGCCAGGAGACTGCTGTTCTAGTCGGCCTGGCGCTCAGCAACAGTCCGCTGGCACTTGATGAAGCCGAGCGATCTCTGGCTGAGCTGGCTGAACTTGCCAGGACAGCCGGCGCAAAGGTGGCAGCCAGTGCCCTGCAGCGGCGCCAGTCGCCAGATCCGGCCTATCTTATCGGCCGCGGCAAGCTTGAAGAGATCCGGGAAACCTGCCGGCAACTCGAAGCTTCACTGATCATTTTTGATGACGAATTATCAGGATCACAGATCCGCAACATTGAACAGCTGAGTGGCTGCAAAGTGATTGACCGGACCATGCTTATTCTGGATATCTTTGCCGGACGGGCGCAAAGCCGTGAAGGTAAACTGCAGGTTGAACTGGCTCAGCAGAAATACCGCCTGAGCCGCCTGGTCGGGATGGGTCAGGCGCTGTCCCGCCTCGGAGGCGGCATCGGCACTCGCGGGCCAGGTGAATCTCAGCTGGAAAGCGATCGCCGGCATATCAACCGGCGTATCAATTATCTCAAGCGTGCATTGACTGAGGTCAGTGAACGCCGTGACCGCACCAGACAACAGCGTCAGGAGAGCGATTTACTGACCATCGCTGTCGTCGGCTATACTAACGCTGGCAAATCAACGTTAATCAACCGTCTTTGTTCTACCGAGCTGATCACCGCAGATCAGGTTTTCGCCACACTCGACCCTGCTGTGCGCCGGCTGATCTTGCCGGATCACGACGAGGTGCTGCTGATTGATACGGTCGGTTTTATCCGCAAACTGCCGCACGAACTGGTTGAAGCCTTCCAGTCAACTCTGGAGGAGGTAACCGGTGCGGATGCCATCTTGCAGGTCATCGATGCTTCTGATCCTGACGCTGCATCTCAGATTGCAATTGTAGAAGACCTGCTGGTTCGGCTGTCGGCAGCTGGCAAGCCGCGTTTTTTCGTTTTCAACAAAACCGATGCGCTGCCCCAAGGCCCTGATCAGGCTGACCCGGATCAGGATGATGTCGCGCCTGTCGGCCTGACGCCTGAATTGGCCGCCGTCCTGCCGGTCGGCCACCGCCAGCAGGCTTTTCTTGTTTCAGCCCTGACCGGTGAAGGGATCGATTCCCTGTTGCAGGCGATCAGTGAACTGGCTGCCCAGGGGCAGGTTCAGATGTCTTTGCTGCTGCCCTATCCAGAGGCCAGATTACTGGACCTGATCAGGCAGTATGGCCGGATCGACGCGCTGGACTACCTGGCTGAAGGGATAGCTGTGAAAGCATTGGTCAAATGCAGCCATTTCAACACTTTTCGCCCATTTATCCGACTTGCGGGAAAACTTGAAAAGGGGTAGACTTATATCAATATTTTGAATGTCAAAACAAGGAGGATCCGTCCTGGCGGGACTGCAATGAACGATTACGAGAAAACAATCAATGATCTTCTTCTCGATATTTATGACAAGATTCTGGTAACAGAGGAAAAGGCTCTGAGCAGGGGCATTTTCAAAGACATTTCGGTCGCCGAGATGCACACACTGGAGGGAATCGGCCTCTATGGCAACAGAACCATGAGTGAGACGGCCACTACCCTGGGTATTACCACAGGTACTTTAACCGTTGCGATTGAACGGCTGGTCCGCAAAGGGTATGTCGATCGCCGGCGTGACACAGAGGATCGCCGGGTGGTCCGGATCGAACTGACCAAAAAGGGCAAACTGGCTTACCGGATGCACAACAAATTCCACAACCTCCTGGTTGACCGTCTGGTTTCACCACTCGACGAGCCGCAGCGCGATGTCCTGATGCAGACCTTGGCCTGCATTGCTGAATTTATTACAGATCAGTACCAGCGTTACATCGCTGAAAATCCGGAGGAGGAGCACAAACATGCTTGACAGCTTGCGGGACAGAATATACGACAAAGTGTTGAAGACAATCACGGACATTTCAGGCCATTCGCCGACCGAACTGAACGGCCGGACTGAACTGATCCTCGATTTGGGGCTGGATTCGCTGGCTATTTTTGAGATTGTGATTGAATTAGAAGAATCATTTGATCTTCAGATCACGGATGAGGATATCGAACGCATCAAGACAATTGATGATATCGTTGATCATATCTATCGGCAGGAAAATGCCAGAAAGCAGGACTAAATGCAAATAATCCAGGGACCGCAATATTTTCGTGCCCGACAATTCACCGATTTGCGTGACATGCTTATTCAGAGTGTTGAAAAATACAGCAGCAAGCCTGCTTTCCGGTTCAGAGAACAGCCGGGTTCTGAACCCGTCAGCAAGACCTATCAGCAATTTTTCACAGACTGGCAGGCGCTGGGAACAGCATTGGTGGGCATCATTCCAGCCGGCAGCCGTCTGGCGATTGTCGGCGAAAACAGCTATGCCTGGTGCCTGGCTCATATTGCCGCGGTTTGCGGATTGGGTGTCGCAGTGCCCCTGGACNNTGTCAGGGCTGCGCAAAATTTGCCGAGATTGCGCAATCTGGTTTGTCTCCGGCCCAGCCGGCTTAAAAAACCGGACGAGATGGTTTGGCAGTCGCCCGACCAGCCTGCTGCTGACGGTTTTGCATCATTCTATTCCTTGAATGAGATGCTTGCCTGCGGCCGTAAAATGTTGTCAGACGGAGACAGCCGCTATACCCGGCGGCCGATCGACCCTCAAGCCATGGCGTCCTTGCTGTTCACTTCAGGGACAACCAGCGCATCCAAAGCCGTCATGCTAAGTCACCACAACATCTGCGCAGACATCCGCGGCCTGGCTGGTGTAGTCCGCCTGCCGGCCGGCATACGGCTTTTGTCTGTCCTGCCGCTGCATCACACTTTTGAGAACACCTGTGGCTTGTTCATGGCTCTTTATGTCGGCGGAACCATTCATGAAAGCGATGGGCTGCGCTATATTCAGAAAAATCTGCAAGAGTACAGCATTGACATGATCATCGGCGTGCCACTCTTGTTTAATAATTTTTATCAGAAGATCCAGGATAGCCTGAAAAAAACCGGCAAAGGGAAACTGGTCAGCCGCATGATTCCGCTGACCCAGGCTTTGCGCCGCATCGGCATTGACCTGCGGCCACTGGTCTACCGCAAAATTCTTGCAGCTTTCGGCGGACACCTTCGTCTGGGTATCTGCGGTGCTGCGCCGATCGATCCTGAAATCATCAGTTTTCTGGACGCGATCGGCCTCCGTGTTTTGCAAGGTTATGGCCTGACTGAGACAGCGCCGGTTGTCAGCGGCTGCAATTCCAGGCTGTTCATTCCCGGCACAGTCGGCCGCCCGCTGTCTGGCATGACCATTGCCATTGATGCTGAGCTGCCCGGAGAACCAGGTGAAATTCTGATTCGCGGCGAGAATGTCATGTTGGGATATTTTAATGATCCTGAGGCAACCCGCGAGGTCATCGATGATGCCGGCTGGTTCCACAGCGGTGATATCGGCTGTCTGGATCCTGCCACAAATTGCTTGACCGTCACTAGCCGGGTGAAGTCGATGATTGTCCTCAAGACTGGTAAAAAGATATTTCCTGAAGAAATTGAGCACTTGATCGGCCAGACGGATTTTATTAAAGAGTCATTGGTCTGGGGCAGTCAAGATGCAGATGGCGAAGTCATTCTGAGTGCAAAGCTGGTGATTGACCGCGAGACTCTGGCCAGAAAACAGGGTGGCGAAGTCGATGACCGGTCGATTCAGCAGCAGATTGATCAGTTGATCAAAGAAATCAATGCAGCGCTGCCTTCCTTCAAGACCATTCGCCAATATGTTTTCAGCTTCCAGGAGATGGTCAAAACCACGACGATGAAAATTCGACGTCCGGTTGAAATCGGCATCATCAACAGCCTGATCGAACATCAGCAGCTCAAGTGGCGGGATCTATCCGGCCAAAACATAGATTCATTTGTATCCCGTACTCAAGGCAATCCAGCTGTAGAATCCGGAGGATAGACCCATGCCTGAACAAGCTGTTCCTTTACATTTTGCTTTTATCATCAATCCCAAAGCCGGCCGGATGCATCTGACCGATCTGGGAGATAAAATCAATGAGTTTTTCAAAAATAAACCGCAAGGGCACACGGCTGAAGTCTTGATGACCGGCTATGGCGGCCACGCCAGTGAGCTGGCTGCGGATCTGGCTGCCCGTTTCGGCAGCCGATTGGTCTGCTTTGCCTGCGGCGGTGACGGTACGGCGCAGGAAGTTGCCAATGGCATCGCTGGCACTGACGCTGCGATGTCGATTCTGCCGATCGGAACTGCCAATGATTTTGCCAAAGCTTCCTTAAGCACTTCAGATCCGGACCGGCTGCTGGCCAAGGTGCTTGACCCCCAGATTCGCCCGATCGATGTGATCAATGTTGACGGCCGCATTTGCCTGAACACCGCTTCGCTGGGCTTTGACACCAAAGTTCAGAAAAAAGCGTCAGCCATGACTGCCAAAGCACGCTGGCTGGGCAGCCTATCCTATCCGGTTGCCATCGTCCTGTCGCTATTTGGCCAACGATTCTATCC
>DMJC01000015.1 GCA_003451915.1 Clostridiales bacterium | reverse complement strand
ATCCAGAACATAGACCGGGCAAAGTGTCCGAATAATCTGTATAATCTTCTTAGGAGGATAGATCTATGGCTAACAAACCCAACAATACTCGCTCAGCGCAAAGTAAAACGAATCTCAGACAGGCGCTGATCAGATTACTTGAAAGCCATGATCTGGCAAGAATTACAGCACGCGATGTATGCGAAACTGCCGGGGTCACACGCAGTACGTTTTACATGCACTTTGAAAACCTTGATGCGCTGCTCAGAGAAATCGAAGGTTCACTCGAAGCAGGAATGCTGCCCTATTTCGATAGCAACGATTCAGCAAGACTCGGACAGGACGTACACTCGCCCTATCTCAGCAGCTACCGCTGGTTCGAATATTGTCTGGCCAATGCCGGCAGTTTTCGTGCGCTTCTCGGCCCACACGGCGATCCGGGCTTCGAACATTGCATCCGCCAGCGCCTGCGCAGCGAAATCAGCGACATGATGGACTTCGACCGCATGCCTCACGATAAACAGCGCCGTTATGTGGTCGAATATACAGCCTCGGCTATTCTAACCCTGCTGCATTGTGTACTGGAAGACGAGGCTAGCCTGACACCCGGGCAAATAACTTTTATCGCCAACATTATCCGCGAAGGGCCGATGATGATGAAGAACAACGAAATGCTAAGTTTGACATAATGTGAAAGCAAAGCTAGGCTGCTTTACTCTTTTAAACATCCGATCGGGATAACATAAACACCATCATCTCTGATATATCCATATTCGGTTGCAGAGATAATTGCCAGAAAAGAAGGCTTGCCCATCGTTTTCTGATCAACTTTATCAGCAAAGCTGATTAATTTAGCAGCAGCCTCATCAAATAAATGCGATCCCATTTTGATTTGAATTGCTCCCCAGCGACCATCACTTAATTGAATAACAGTGTCAATTTCCAAACCATTTTTGTCTTTATATCGAAAAACTTCACCATCCATACTTTCTGCATAAATTCGAAGATCTCTGACAACTAAGGATTCAAAAAAAAGACCAAAGGTTTGAAAGTCACTCATTAGTTTTTTGGTCGATAAATTGAGCATACTTGCGCCGATAGATGGATCGACGAAAAATCGAGCAGGTGTGCTCCGGATAATTGTTTTACTACGTAAGTTCGGATTCCAGCCTTTGAGGTCTTCGATGATATATAATTTATTAAAAACATCAAGATAATCGATCAGAGTACCTTCTGATATTGATTTATCCAGCGAGCGCATATCATCCATAATGCCTACGTTCGTTGTTTCTGAAGCTGTGTACCTGGCTAGTGACTGAAGAATTTTCTTTGCCCGTAATTCGTTATATTTTTTATCCGTTACTTTGTTAATGTCTTCTTTGCAGAGCGCATCCAAATATGAATTCACTCTTCTGATTGATTGCTGCTCGCTGTCATTGATAGATTCAGGCCACCCGCCTTTAATAATCCATAAGGCATATTCAGCGACTGTTAATCTGCTTTTTATTGATTTAAAATACTGACCATCGAAAAGAGCTTTTAGCGAAGCCTCGCTGGTAGACGCGCCAACTTCAGATAAACTCATCGGCCTGAGCATGACCCTGATAATTCTGCCTGCTCCTGAATGGGATGTATGATCAAAATTTGCTGCTGATGAACCTGTCAGGATAAACAGTCCTCTGCCCTCGGCCCGATCAACATGATGTCGGATAATGTCCCATACTTCTGGGATCAGCTGCCATTCATCGATGAGTTTGGGATATGGACCTGCTAAAAAATCCTGTTGAGCAAGCTGAAGCATTGTTTTATAGTCATTCTTATTTAAAGGGTTTAAAATAATCGAACTCTTGGTAAATTGTTCAGCCAACGTTGTTTTACCGCAAAATTTCGGACCAACTAAAGCAATTGCTTTAAATGTATCTAAATGCTCTTGCATTGTTTTTTCGATTATTCGAGGAATATACATCGATATGAACTCCTTTTAATTTTTCAAAACATTTTCTACCTCGATTATATCATAATTGTGGCAAATGTCGATAAATAATTGCAGTAAATGACGATCAATAAATGCAATAAAAGACGACAAAATACTGCGGTAAATGTCAATATAAATTTGCAGTAAATGTCAATCGATTCGGACAGAGGCTGCCCGCAAATTGAATTTGTCAAAGGTATATTTCCGACGCGATCTATTTATGCTATGATACTTGCATTATTATTTCAGCGCCTTCAGCTCCAAAATTTCTTGCAGGAAAGGTATCACACATGAAAAAGCATCTGATCATCCTCAATCCGAGTGCTGCTAAAGGCTCGGCCATTGGCAAAAACCTGAGATTGAAAAACTCTTGCAGGAATCTGGAATTGACTTCACACTGGTTGTCTCGGAGAAACCGGGAGCGCCAGTGACCCTGGCTGCTGAAGCCTTTGAAAAAGGTTTTGATGTTGTGGTTGCCGCCGGCGGTGATGGCACAGTCAACGAGGTCATCAACGGTTTAATGACAGCAAAACTGGCCGGCAGACCAATCGCCAGCCTGGGGGTCATCCCGGCCGGCCGCGGCAATGATTTTGCCGTCAGCATGGGAATTCCCGGCGATGTAGCCCATTCGATCAAAGTCATCGCTGCAGGCCAGAGCAAAACGATTGATATTGGCCAGATGATCGGTGGCTACTATCCTGAAGGCAAGTTTTTGGGCAATGGCATCGGTTTTGATACGATAGTCGGTTTTGAGGCCGCCAAATTGCCGCCGTTCCTTTCCGGGATGCCGGGTTATCTGATCGCCGCTGTCAAAACCATTTTTTTGTACTTTAAAGCATCGAAAATGCGTGTGGTCATGGATCAGGAAACCTTGGAACAACCCTGCCTGATTATCTCGGTCAAGAACGGCAAACGGATGGGCTCCTCTTTTAAAATGACACCCAAGTCCGAGCCGGATGACGGACTGTTCAGTCTGATGGTTATTGATCAGGTCGGCCGCCTGAGCATGATCAAGTTATTGGGCAAAATAATGTCGGGCAAGCAGGAAGGTCATCCTGCCGTCAAGATGCCGCTGACCGGCAATGTGCAGATCACAGCCCTGACCGGCAGCCTGCCGGTTCATGCAGATGGTGAGACCATTTGTGAAAAAGGGGATACCATTACGGCCAAGATTTATCCAAAGCAAATAAACCTGATCGTCGAAGGTTAAGCCTATAATGCGCAATTTTCTCGTGCATTGGGTCATTCGTTTTCTGTTGTTCTGCCTGTGTAAAATCGACAGGCAGGAGCTGAAGGCTGTTCCCAAAACCGGTCCGATGATCGTGGCCGGCAATCACATTAATTTTCTCGATGCGCCGATCGGGGCAACTTATCTTTATCCTCGCCCAATCGCAGCTCTGGTCAAAAAAGAAACCTTTGACAATCCACTTTTCCGCTTCCTCTTCAAGACCTGGGGATCGATTCCGGTTCAGCGGGGGACAGCCGACTTCCATGCCTTGGGGCAGGCTGTCCTGGCACTCGAAAAAGGTCGTTTTTTCGTCATTGCGCCCGAAGGAACCTGATCCCGCAGCGGCCAGCTGGTTCAGGGGCATCAAGGCATCGTGCTGGTAGCTTTGAAAAGCAATGCACCAATCTTGCCGATGATACAATATGGCGCTGAAAAATTCAGTTATTATTTCAGGCGGTTCAAGAGGACTCCGATCACGATCAAAGTCGGTGAGCCCTTTTTGATCAAGCCGAGCTGCCCATTTCCGAAAAAGGAAGAACGACAGCAGATAACCGATGAAATCATGTATCAGATGGCTCGTCTTTTGCCGGCAGAGAATCGTGGTTATTACGCTGATCTCAGTAAAGCGACAACCGAGCATCTGAGCTTTTTGCCCAAATAGTCAATCTCGATTTGAGTGAGAAGATGTTTCACTTTCCTGTACCGTAAAAACCGGTTTTTTCAGCCAGCGATCACCCCTCATGCGGCGGACAAAGAAGATTGATCGGCCGACCCAGTCGGCGTACATGCCTACCCATATTCCCAGAATGCCCATTTGGAAAACGATAGCGAAAACATAGCCAGACAGGATCCTCAACAGCCACATGCTGATAATCGAAACAATCATCGTGTAACGCACGTCGCCGGCGCCGCGCAGACCGGCGGGGATCATGAATGCTGACGGCCAGATCAGCGGCTAAACAACCAGATTGACCAGAAGGACCAGAACGGCCATGTCTAATGTTGCCGGATCATGTGTGTAAAGAGACAGCAGGCTGCGTGAAAAAGGCAACAGAATCAGGCTGACCAGTACGTTTGCTGCCATGGCCGCGAAGACCAGGAATTGCAGCTGCTTTTTGGCCTGCTGCGGCTGGCCGGCACCAATCTGCTGACCAACGATGGCGGGTGCGGCAATGGACAGTGCCATGCCCGGCACCGACAGGATGGAAGAGACCGAGTTGACAATGGTATTGGCCGCTATGCTGACAGTGCCCAGACTGACAATAAAGGTCTGGACGATCAGCTTGCCGCCATTGAACATCAGCTGCTCAGCGCTGGCTGGCACACCCAGGGTAAAAATGCACTTCTGCAATTCAGTGTCAAAGCGAAAATAAGCCCACTTGTTCAGTCGCAGCTGGCTCGATCCCCGGAAAAGCACGGTTAAAACCAGGGCGGCACCAAGCGTGCGGGCCAGGGTCAGGCCGGTTGCCGCACCTGCGACGCCAAAGGCCGGAGTTTGCATTTTACCCAGATTGATGCCATAGATCAAAAAATAACTGAAAACAACGTTGAAAAAATTCATCAGGATCGAAATAATCATCGGCGTCCGCGTATTACCCGAACCACGCAGAATACCGAAAGCGATGGTGATCATGGCGATGGGCACATAAGACCAAAGCGAAATTGACAGATAAGTTATAGCATTAGCCAGAACAGCCGGCTCGGCTTCACCGAACAGGCTGAAAAGCAGTGGCTTGCGCAACGCCAGGATGAGCAGCGTGATGACCACCGCGATGGCCAGACAGGATGAGAGAGCCTGGGCGGCTGCATGATTGGCCTTTTCCGGATTATTATGCCCGGTATATTGAGCGACAACAACGGTACCGCCAATGGCCAGGGCGCTGAACAGCGAGATGATGATTATGCTGATCGTGTCGACCATACCGATCGCTGAAATCGCTTCTTTGCCCAGGTTAGAAGCCAGTATGGTGTTGATGGCGCCCATGAAGACAATGAAAAGCTGCTCGACGAGAACAGGCAAAGCCATGCGGCTGACAGACCGGCCTAATTGCTGAATTTCTGCTTTGCTTTTCACGATAGGGTTTACCGGAGCGCTATCCGGCGTTACCTGTCACCCCTTTCTTTGAACATCATGATCTATTATAACGTCCTTGTTACAATTAACCTACATGTTTTTCGATTTTATTATTATTTGAAAATTAATCTCAACTAATCGCTGGAATATGCTATTCTGAATAAATTAATAATAATTTAATGCTTTATGAGGTGGTTATTATCCGCAAGGCACCGAATATCTCCATCCAGCTGAAAATATTAATCTATCTGATACTTCACGGATTGCTGTTCGCCGCAATCATCAGCGGGCAGGCAAAGTTTGATTCTGACATCATCCCTGTTCTGTCGATTATCTTGTCGTCAGCTGTATCATTGACTCTTGGAAAATGGCTTGGTCTAGTTTCCGGACTGAGTATTATCGTGCTCGCACTGGTGAAGACTCTTTTTTTTGAAGGTGAAACCGGAACCGACTGGCTACGAATCTTGCAAGACCCGGCAATCCTGATCAGATTATCACTGCTGCTGTTGACCGGTTGGCTTCTGGGGATCTTGTCGGAGCATTTCAGCAGCACAAATTCACGTTTTGCCAAAAGCATTCATGAATATAAACAATCCAATCACGAGTTGCGTCATGAAGTCGACGAATATAAAAAAATTATCCGTGAAATGGTTGTGAAAAGTGGTTATGCCGGAGAACAGGCGGATTCTGAGCTTCAGCAGGATGTCAGACGGATTCTGAGCCTTCTGGGATTATCAGTCTCGCTGGCCAGCCTGCGGCAGAAACATCCTCAGGACAGTCGGCTCGATCTGCTGTCCTACGATCCTTCGTATTCGCTGGATTTGCTGTTTGACCAGCTGACTGCGATCAGGCCGGAGGTTTTAGCTATTCTGGATCTCAATGGACGCATCCGGGTTTACCATCATGGCATGATGGCAATTTTCGGGTATTATGACGCTGGATTGCTCTTCAATACGTCAATAACAGATTTTCTGAAGCCTGATGACAGGGCAGATGCCCGGACTAACATACAGAATATTGAGACGCCGGTTTTTGATCAAGACAGACGATATCAAATTGATTCAGCAGACCAAGGGTTCACGAGCATTGCCATATCTCCCGAGATCAAGTTTGAACGGCTGGGTGAGCCTCTGTCGATTGTGGTCTATCTTGTTCGTCAGGATAAAATATTGTCTGATCTGCGCAATCGGCCGTGGATCGGCTTGTCAGCGGAGCGGAAAATCACCTTCATCAGCAGCAAGCTGCCTGATGTTATCGGTCAGCCGACAGCCAACCTGTTCCGCCATGATTTCAAGCAGCTGGTTACCCACAAGCACGTTGAGCGGTTGAATCAGCTGCTGAATTCAAGTCACGACGGACAGCCTGAACAGCAGTTATTAGAGCTCAAACCGTATGATGGTGCCCGCAGGATTTTTTCAGCTCAGGTTTATACGACCAAAGGTTCAAATGGGCGATATTTGGGAGCAGTGCTTTTCCTGGATAATGTCACCAACGAAGAACTGATCAGGGAACGTTTCAGCCATCGCATGT
>DMJC01000057.1 GCA_003451915.1 Clostridiales bacterium | reverse complement strand
TAACTGGTGGAATGAAGCGCTGCATGGTATTGCCCGAGCTGGTGTGGCTACAGTTTTCCCACAGGCGATCGGTCTGGCCGCGACGTTCGATCCCGAGCTTGTCGGTAAGGTCGCAGATGTCATCGCGACCGAAGGGCGGGCAAAATATCATGCCTCGGTACGCCGCGGCGATCGCGACATTTACAAGGGACTGACCTTCTGGGCACCCAATATCAACATCTTCCGCGACCCTCGCTGGGGCCGCGGTCACGAAACGTACGGCGAAGATCCCTGGCTGACCGCCCGGCTCGGCCTGGCTTTTGTGCGCGGCCTGCAAGGCGATGACCCGCATTACCTCAAAGCTGCGGCTTGTGCCAAACATTATGCCGTACACAGCGGACCTGAAGCTGATCGCCACAGCTTTGATGCCATCGTGTCTGATAAAGATCTATTTGAGACCTACCTGCCGGCTTTCGAAGCTTTGGTTCGTGAAGGCGGCGTCGAAGCCGTCATGGGAGCTTACAATCGGGTCAATGGCACACCGGCCTGCGGCAATCAGCGGCTGCTGGCTGAAACCCTGCGTGAGCTCTGGGGTTTCGACGGTCATGTCACCTCAGATTGCTGGGCTATCCGCGATTTTAACGAAGGACACAATTATACGGCAACGATTGAAGAATCCGCCGCCCTTGCCGTCAAAGCCGGCTGTGATCTCAATTGCGGTAATGCTTACCTGCATTTGCTGGCAGCAATTCAGGATGGCCTGTTGGACGAAGCAGATATTGACCGAAGTCTGGTTCGCCTTTTCACCGCCCGTCTGCGGCTGGGGATGTTCGACGAAGATTTCAGCATACATCCGTATGCCACGATTCCGTACGATCGTGTCGATTGCCCCGAACATCGTGTACTGAATCTCAATACGGCTTTACATTCTGTTGTCTTACTTGAAAACGATGGTATTTTACCGCTTAAAGTCAATCAATTCAAACGGATCGCTGTCATCGGGCCGACTGCTGATCATCCTGATTCGCTGTTAGGCAATTATACGGGAACACCTTCTGAAACCTGGTCTGTCTTGCGGGGCATCCGCGAGGTTGTGCCTGCGTCGGTCGATGTCCGTTATGCCCAAGGATCGCATCTCTATCTCGATCCAGTCAGCGGGCTGTGCCAGAAAGGACATCTGCTGGCCGAAGCTTTGGAAGTTGCTTCAATTTCTGATGTGGTCGTCCTATGTCTGGGTCTGGATGCAACGCTCGAAGGAGAAGAAGGTGATGCCGGCAATGCTTTTGCCAGCGGTGACAAGCTCGGTGTCGAATTGCCGGAAACTCAACAGCGACTGCTGGATGCCATGTTGAAAACCGATAAGCCAATCGTTCTGATATTGCTGTCCGGCAGCGCGCTGGCGCCTGGCCAGGCGGACCGTCCGGCCAATGCTGTGATCCAGGCCTTTTATCCTGGTGCTCTGGGCGGTCTGGCTGTGGCGAAAATTTTATCTGGGGAGTTCTCTCCCTGTGGCTGTCTGCCGGTCACTTTTTACCAGTCGACTGCGGATCTTCCTGATTTCCGTGATTACGCCATGGCTAACCGAACATACCGCTATTTTACCGGTAAACCGCTTTACCGCTTTGGTCATGGTTTGTCATATGCCCGGTTCTTTTATCAGAATCTAATCATCAAGCGTCAAAACAATGACAGCGACCTCATTCAGGTCACTATTCACAATCGCGGACCGGTAGCTGCCTTCCGGGTCATCCAGCTGTATATGCAAACGCCGGGTGCCGGTCATGACCAGCCGAAAGAGCAATTAAGAGGTATCCGTAAAATCCATCTTGAACCAGGGGAAAGCTGCGATGTGCTCTTTGAAGTGCAGTCCAGCGAACGGCTGCTCTATGACGAAAAGGGCGTCAGGTCTATTGTTCCGCCTGCTGTGACCTATAGTCTGCTGGGCGCTGATTCTCTGTCTGATTAAAAGGAGGCCCTCCGATGAACAACTTCAATGGTTTGAACCTCAATCTCGGTGTTCTGCCACTGCTGTCAGACGCCAAATCCCGATCCATCTCCGCCGAAAATCTCACGGGTGAAAAGGGTTGCGGCGGCATGTCCCGCGAAGGCACGGGTGCACATTATGCGCGCGATCTCGGTTTAGGCTGGAAGATCTCACCCAGCCTGCTGATCGGTCCGGGCAAAACAATAACTCTGGCTGATATCAGCGGCCCCGGTGCTATTCAGAGCCTGTGGTTTACCAGTGATGCCGGCCGCGATTTTATTCTGCGGATCTATTGGGACCAGCAGATCCAGCCATCTGTTGAATGTCCGCTGCCCGATTTTTTTGCTCTGCCCTGGGCGACCTTTGTCCAGATCAATTCACTGCCTGTGGCAGTCAATCCGCGCGGCGGACTGAACATGTTCTGGTCGATGCCTTTCCGGCAGCATTGCCGCATGACGCTGCAAAATCTGCACCCTGCTGATGCCAAGACTGTCTTTTTCCAGATCAACTACACACTCACCGAAATTCCCGAACAGGCAGCTTATTTTCACGCCCAATTCCGGCGGGTCAATCCCCTGGGTTATGGTGATGTTTATACCATCCTCGACAACGTCCGCGGCCAAGGCCATTATGTCGGCACATCGATGGGCTGGGGGATCCATAACAATGGCTGGTGGGGTGAAGGCGAAATCAAATTCTATCTCGATGGCGACCGCGAATTTCCGACCATCTGCGGCACCGGGACAGAGGATTATTTCGGCGGAGCCTGGAATTTCGAACAGCCCAAAGGTCAATACGGTGTCTTTTCCACACCTTACCTGGGATTGACGCAGGTGATCACCCCCGACGGGCTCTACAAAAGCCAGCAACGCTTTGGAATGTACCGCTGGCATATCATGGATCCCATTCGTTTTAAGCAGGATTTGCGAGTCACCATCCAGGCTCTTGGTTGGGCCAATCGCTTATGGGATGAACCGCGCTACCTGCCTTTGCAGGATGACATCGCCTCTACGGCCTTCTGGTATCAGGCCGAACCCCATGCACCGTTCGGCAGGGACTTCACCATCGCCGATGTGGAGGTGATTTAACGGATGCTTCTGCCCCTTTGTCACCCCGAGTGAAACGAGGAGTCCGCCCAAGGGTATGTTTCCACACCCAGCCAAATAATCACCGGCTCTCGGGCGGATGCTTCGCTGCGCCCAGCATGACAACGGGGCAGGAGGATGGGCGATATCATAAAAGATTCAAAATTTTTCACAGCCAGCCTCAAGGGG
>DMJC01000117.1 GCA_003451915.1 Clostridiales bacterium | reverse complement strand
CGGTCCGGCCGATGACGGTGGGTATCGCGCTGGAAATGAGCTATGCTTCAGGTTTGCATCAGCAGGCTTTGTTTGCGATCGGCCTTGTTCTGTTTATCTTTATTATCCTGGTCAATCTGACTTTCAGCTGGATTTCCAAAAAGGGGGTGCAGATGGATGGCAAGAACTGACAACCGTCTGCGCCGCTCCCGCCGCCTGAAGGATAACCTGCTCAAAGCAGCCATCTGGCTGAGCACAGCCTTGACTGTCGGCGTACTCCTGCTGATTCTGGGTTACATCCTGATCAAAGGTGTCCCCAATATCAGCTGGTCATTTCTGACCGATATTTACCGGGAGAGCAACAATCAGAAAGGCATTCTGCCGATGATCATCAATACGGCATACCTGGTCGTCATGACTCTGGCTGTTGCCGTACCGACCGGCATCGCCGCGGCAATCTATCTGACCCAGTATGCCCGTCAAGGCAGGTTTGTCCGGATCATCCGATTCACAACCGAGACCCTGGCCGGCATTCCGTCAATTATCTACGGCCTTTTTGGCTTCGCGCTGTTTGTCAGTTTTCTCGACCTGGGATATTCCTTATTGGCCGGTGCGCTGACACTCGCGATCATGGTCTTGCCAACCATGATCCGGACGACCGAAGAGGCTCTGCTGGCTGTACCCGGCCAGTATCGCGAAGGTGCTCTGGCTCTGGGAGCCGGCAACCTGCGTGTGATTCTCGGTATGATTTTACCCAGTGCAATGCCTGGAATTGTCACGGCGGTCATTCTGTCGGTCGGCCGCATCGTCGGTGAATCTGCCGCTCTGATGTTCACGGCCGGCCTGGTCACTAATATGCCGGGCGGTTTGTTCAGCCATGCCTTGTCATCCGGCCGGTCCCTGACATTGCATCTCTATCAGCTGGCCATGCGCGGTGAAGATCTCGGGCAGACCTTTGCCACTGCCTCGGTTCTCCTGCTGATTGTCTTTGTTCTCAATCGGCTGGCCAAGTTGCTGGCTCGACTGGTCAGTAAAAATTAAAACAGATCAAGCTATAACACAGTTGCGCAAAGATCGCTATAATAAGGACATGAGCTTTCGATGGCGCAACGACGGACGAGAGGAGTCTAACACGTGAATCAGACCGATCGGTCAAAACTGGTCCAGACAATAAACCTGGATCTCTGGTATGGCAGTCACCAGGCCTTAAAAGATGTCAGCCTGGATATTCCGGCCCGGCAGATCACAGCCTTGATCGGGCCTTCGGGCTGCGGCAAATCGACATTTCTGAAAACTCTGAACCGCATGAACGACCTTATCGAGGGCGTCAAAATAACCGGACAGATTCTGATCGACAGCGAAGACATTTATGCCCCGACGACGGATATCACCCTGCTGCGCAAAAAAGTCGGCATGGTTTTTCAGAAACCTAATCCATTTCCCATGTCGGTATATGACAATATTGCCTACGGACCCCGTATTCATGGCATCCGCAAGCGCAGCGAGCTGGATGAGATAGTTGAATCCAGCCTGGTAGGCGCAGCCCTTTGGGATGAAGTCAAAGACCGTCTGCACAAAAGTGCGCAAGGCTTGTCGGGCGGCCAACAGCAGCGGCTGTGCATTGCCCGTGCACTCGCCGTCGAACCGGAAATCCTGCTGATGGATGAGTCGACCAGTGCGCTTGATCCGCTGTCGACCCTCAAAATAGAGGACCTGATGAGTGAACTGAAGAACAAGTACACCATAATCATTGTTACCCACAATATGCAGCAAGCTGCCCGAATCAGCGATCGCACCGCCTTTTTCATGCTGGGTGAAATTGTCGAGTACGATCTCACAGACAACATTTTCAATAATCCGCGCCAGAAAAAAACCGAAGATTACATCAGCGGACGCTTTGGCTAATGATCAGGAGGAAATTATGGCAACCCGAGTAGAATTCACCCGAGAAATGTCTTTGCTGCACCAGGAAATCATCCGCATGGGCGCGACAGTTGAAAACGCTATCACAGAAGCCATTGCGGCGCTGACCGACATGGATCCTGACAAGGCAGCCGAGGTCATCAAAAATGATGATGTCATTGATGAAATGGAACGGCTTATCGACAAACACTGTGTGGCAATCATTGCCCGCCAGCAGCCGGTCGCCAGCGACCTGCGCGATGTTACCTCGACGCTCAAGCTGATCACTGATCTCGAACGGATCGCAGATCACGCCAGCGACATCTGTGAGCGCATTCTGGAAATCTGCAAGAACACAGAACGCATCACAATTCCGCATGAAATCGTGACCATCGCCAATCTGGCGCTCAACATGCTGCACGGGGCTCTTGATGCCTATGTCGCCCATGACGAAGAAAAGGCGACCAGCGTAATCTCGATGGATGACAAGGTCGATGACCTCTACAATCGTCTGAAGAGTTATCTGGTCCATTTAATGTCGGTTGACAGTGCCAATGTCGGCCAGCTGGTTGAGATGCTGCTGATCGCTAAATATGTCGAACGTATTGCTGATCATGCCCAAAACGTTGCCGAATGGGTTGTCTTCCATATTCAAGGCCGTTATTATACCCATGATGTCTGAACCGGGGAGGAGACCATGGATGCACAACACGTGATTCTGGTCGAAGATGACGCAATAATCGCTGAACTGCTGATGTTCAACCTGAAAGGCGAAGGTTATTTACCGCAGGCCTTCCGCGATGGCGCATCTCTGTTTCAAGTCATCGATCAGCTGTCCGATCCTGCTCTTTTCATACTGGATCTGATGCTGCCTGGCCTGGACGGTTATGAGATTTGCCGGAGGCTGCGGGCCAATGCCAGATTTGAGCTGACCCCGATCCTGATGCTGACTGCGCGGGGAACTGAATCAGACAAAATTAAAGGATTGGACATCGGTGCCGATGATTATCTGACCAAACCGTTCAGCATGCGGGAGCTGCTGGCCCGTGTCAATGCCCAGACTCGCCGTTACCGTAAAATCAGGCAGTCTGGCGTGCTGCCCAGCGAACTGACAGTTAACGGACCAGTTGCGAGCGCCATTAATACTGGCGGCAAAACAGCCGGTATTGTTCATCCAGGCCAGATCAACTCTGAAAATATACTGCTCGATGATGTACGACACCGGGTTTTTCGGGACGGTCGCGAAATCGAGATGACCAATCGTGAATATGAATTGCTGAAGCACCTGATGACCCATCCCGGCGTGGCTTTCAGCCGTGATGAACTGCTTGACCGTGTCTGGGGTTATGAATACGGCGGTGAGACGCGGACGGTAGATGTTCATATCCGTCAGCTGCGCCGCAAACTGGAAAAGAATGACGCCGACCCGATCCTCATCGAAACAGTCCGGGGACGTGGCTATCGCTGGACAGACCTGACTCACAGCCAAACGGAGTAGAAACATGCTGAAACGAATTTACATCCTGTTTACAGCCATCCTGGCCCTGGCCATCATCGCAACCGGCCTGGCTGCCATTCAAGTTGTCAACACGCTGGCTGACCACAATAACCGCAGCTATCTGCTGTCGGCGGCGCGTCTGGTCAGCCTTGAGCTAAGTGATGACATTCCTGTTGAAAAGGCCAGTCAGCGTGCGATGGAGATATTCGGCGCTTACGAATCATCTCTGCGGGTCACGCTGGTCGACCGGTCAGGCAAAGTCCTGTATGACAGCCAGGCCAGCCAGGGGGAGATGGAGAATCATCTCTTCCGGCCCGAAATCAGCTCGGCATTTCAGACGGGTGAAACCGGCTCGGCAATCAGACTCAGCAGCACAGTCAACGAGCGTATGCTGTACATGGCAGTTTATGATGCTAAACGGGACATTGTCATTCGCACAGCGATGTCTCTGTCAGCCGGTCAAGCCGCGATGAGCGGTATTATAACCACCATCCTGACGGTCATGGCTATCGCTCTGATCACTTTGCTGATCGCAGGTATTTTCCTGACCCGCATTATCACACGCCCTCTGATCAATCTGCAGAAAGCCGCCCAAGCTATGGCAGAAGGCGATTACAATGTGCGTGTCCATAATCTGCGGCAAGGCGACGGGGAAGTCCGGGTGCTATCACAGACTTTCAACACCATGGCCGCCAATCTTCAGAAAGTCGTTCAGGATCTGGCCGATAAAAATGCCCGACTTGATATTATCTTTGATTCGATGACCGATCCGCTGATGACTGTCAAAGCTGACTTGACT
>DMJC01000159.1 GCA_003451915.1 Clostridiales bacterium | reverse complement strand
CAATACCGAGATATATTCTATTGCGTGATGTGCTGTCCATATCAGCAGATGATCCAGAAATGCTATTTGCTCGTGAATCAGCCATGAAAAGCAAGCCGATAGCCAGATTGATTGAGAAACAACATGCTGACGGTTCATTTGGCCGATTTACCTTTATTACCGATCCTGACACACCGAATGGCGGGGTCAATGAATCGGCCATGATCAGGGCGCTTGCTCTGGGGCTTGAACCGGATCATGCCTTGCTGGTGAATTTACGCCATTATTTTGAAGCTGTCCTGCAGCGACTTGCCGGATATGGCCCTGATGACCCTGAGCGGCCGAGCATGCCGATCGCCCGTTCGTTGATTCTGGCAGCTTGTCTGCGGCAACTGGGCAGTGACCATCCACTGGTCAGTGCTATTGCTCGTGATTGGCAACAGATCATTGAGTCCAGCTTCGATGAGATGACATTCCAGACTGCTGTTTTTCGCGATAAATGCGAAGAAATATTTGGTCCAGACCAGAATATCTGGCCAGAAAAATGGCCAGAATTCGGATTTTCCCGTTATATGCTGCTGTTGATGAAAGATCAGCTGCCATTCAAGGTTGAACAAGCTATGATTCATCACCAGATCTATCAGTCTCGAGGAATCTATCCTGTCAGCAATCGCTCGCTGCTGCATTTTCCGCTTGAATTTGCCTCTCGCGAGAGTGTCAGGTTCATCACATCACTCGAATCATTGACACAATACACCAGCGCTGCAGTTTATCTCCGGCATGCAGCAGACTGGCTCTGGGAACAACTCGACCGAGACGGTTTCTGGGATCTCGGAACACCAGGCCGTGATAACCGGCATTTACCTTTATCAGAATCCTGGCGTTCAAGACTTGCTCGCCAGAAGGACTGCACGGTCCGTATTCTTGCCCTGGTCACCAGGCTTCAGCAAACCTGCGAGTTATACGATAAATCTTGCCATTATCTCTGATAACTCGATAGTCATTGTTGCCGGACAGACAGATCATATGTTATGATTAGAGAACGATTGTTTTATTTTATGCGATTATCTGGATAAGGGGTACATTAAGCTGCATGATAGTATTGGGAATCGATCCGGGTTATGCGATTACCGGTTATGGCCTTGTTGATTATTATGCAGGTCGATTCAAGTGCCTGGCTTACGGGACAATATCCACCAAAACGGATTTGCCTTTTGAGAAACGGCTGCTTCGTATATCTGAGGAGCTTGACCATCTGATTGACCAGTGGCAACCGGCTGCAATGGCTGTCGAAGAGCTTTTTTTCAGCCGGAATACCACCACAGCCATCGGCGCAGCGCAAGGACGCGGCGTAGCCATTCTGAGCGGTGCACGAGCCGGCCTGCAGGTTTACGAATATACACCCATGCAAGTCAAATTATCTGTGACCGGGTATGGCAAAGCGCAAAAGCAGCAGGTTCAGCAGATGGTCAGGGTTTTGCTTGGCTTGAGTTCGTTACCCAAACCTGATGATGCGGCAGATGCCTTGGCTGTAGCCATCTGCCACGCCCATTCCGGCAACAGGACTGAAGCATTGGCTCGGGGAGGTTATCAGTAATGTACGCTTATATCCGCGGAAAAGTCGTGTCGCGCCAGACCGATTTCATTATTCTTGACAATCAGGGCATTGGCTACAAAATTCAGGCAGCGCCAGCTCTTTTAGAACGATTTCCTGGCCGCGGCGAAGAAGCGGTGATTCACACACATTTCTATGTCCGTGAAGATACGCAGGCTTTGTTCGGATTTCCATCAGCTGAAGAATTAAATATGTTTGAGCTATTGCTGACTGTCAGTGGCATCGGACCCAAGGTAGCCAGTGCCATTGTTGGTGCGATGTCGCCAAGCCATTTTGCCTTGGCTGTCATAACAGGTGATATTAAAACACTGACCGGTATTCGCGGTATTGGCCGTAAAGGTGCTGAGCGAATGATTCTGGAATTGCGTGACAAACTTAAAGGAACTGATGTCCCTGCGGCTTCTGCGGGCGGCAGCTTTGCTGATGCCATTGGTACCGGCAGCCAGTCAGAAGCGATCAATGCTTTGATGGTTCTCGGCTATTCCGGTTCAGAAGCGGCCAAAGCTGTCACCGCTGTTTATACACCGGAATGCGGCCTGGAAGACTTGATTCGCCAGGCGCTGCGTCATTTGTCTCGGTAAGGAGGAAAATTAGTGCTCTTTGAGGATTTTGAAGAACAAGACAGACTGATCGGCCGGGAACGGCGTCTCGAAGACCATGATGAGGCTAGTCTCCGTCCGACGCGCTGGGCAGAATATTTTGGCCAAAGCAAGGTCAAGGAAAATCTGCAGGTTTTTATTGCAGCTGCCCGCCAGCGTGAAGAGGCACTTGATCATGTGCTGCTCTATGGCCCGCCTGGCTTAGGTAAAACGACATTAGCCGGGATCATTGCCAATGAGCTGGGCGTCAGTCTCCGGATCACAACAGGACCGGCGATCGAGAAACCTGGTGACCTTGCTGCGATTCTGACGAATCTTTCCGACAAGGATGTTTTATTCATTGATGAAATTCATCGGCTGAACCGCAGCGTTGAGGAAATTTTATATCCGGCCATGGAAGACTTTGC
>DMJC01000171.1 GCA_003451915.1 Clostridiales bacterium | reverse complement strand
TTCAATGATGTTGATGAAGCTGGTGACATGGACGGTGACAGAAGAAGCCAGGTCAGTGCCGGCTGACGGAGCGCCTTCGGTCAGGCTGATGCCTTTGACGTCAGCAACGGTCTTGCCGACAGCGAATTTGGCGAAAGCGGCGGCCTGTTCGTTCCATTCTTTCTGGATTTTCGAAGCTTTTTTCATGCCATATGCATCGCCGAGCTCGTTCTTGGTCTTGATTTCAGCATTCAGGTCGGTTGTGATCTTGCCGTTCTCCACAACAAATTTGCCCTGTGAAGCATCAATGATGCAGGATGTGATCTTGCCATTGGCATCAAAGGTGGTTGCGGTATAGTAGTTGTATGCTACAGCTGTGGCCGGTTTGCCGTCTTTAGCCAGGGTCTGAGTCTGGGTAGCAGCACCTTCGATGGCAAGGCCGAGTTTATCGCTGGCTTTAGCGCCTACATCAGCGGCATTGGCGATCGCCTTGGTGACTGCGTCCTGGAAGGTTGCGATCCGGACGGTGACTGATGATTTCAGATCAGCATCGGTGGCGACGCCTTCGGTGACGGCGATGTTTTTGATCTGGTCAGATGTTTTGCCGACACAGTAAGCTGCAAAAGCAGCAGCCTGCTCGAACCATTCTTTCTGAATTTTGGAAGCTTTTTTCATGCCATAGTCATTGCCCAGCTCATTTTTAGACTTAAAAACGGTGTCAGCGGTCGTTTTGATCTCACTGCCGGTAGTGAAGGTGAATTTGGACTGCATGGCATCGATGACGCACTTCACGACTTTACCATCTTTATCGACGGTAACAGCAGCAACATAAGCCTGTGAATCAATCGTGCCGTCTTTACCGTCAGCAGGATCTTTGGAATTGGAATTGCTGAAAACGATTCCGAGGCCGGTTTTAACAGCAGCGTCAGTCGGCTTGCCGGCACAAGCGGCGAGACCCAGGATCATCAGAGCGATCAGGAACATAGCAAGTATTTTCTTCATTGTTTTTCCTCCTTGATTGTTGGGTTAATACCCTACATAAATTATAGATAATCGTGGTCTAATGTCAATTATTGTTTATTATTTCCATTGCCGTTTCATCACCTCAAATCCAGCGCCCGGCCAGGATGGCCAGCGAAATGGAGATCATGGTCAGAAGATAATTCTGTAAGGACAGCGGAAACGTTTGTCGTTTGTCCTGACGAGCAAAAAAAGTATGGAGGTTTTTGAAAACGGGGATGAGAGTCAGCAGAGCCACTAAGGCAACCGGCCGGGCAAACCCCAGGATAATCATTAAAACCAGACTGGCATATGGCAGGGCGGCCAGGAAAGCAAACAGCCTAAGCCCCCAGCGGACGCCTATATAACCGGGAAGCGTACGCCGGCCTTGCAATCTGTCTTTTTCTAAATCGCACAGGTTGTTGGCCAGCATGATATTAGCTGTACAGCAGAATGGTGCTGCTGACAATAGAATCAGGCTGGCAAAATTCGGCAGATGGACAGCGAGCTGCAGGTGCGGCATCAGCCAGAGCCATTGCATGAAATCGGCCGGCTGCAGATTGACATAGAAAAAAATCCAGGGAATGAAAAAACCGTAAAAGAGGCCGGACAAAACTTCACCCAACGGCAGCCGGGAGATCGGCACCGGTCCGAACGTGTAAAAAATACCGCAGGCAAAGCAGCAGCCGCCGAGAAAAAGGACAAACAGATCACTCAGCAAAATCAGCCAGATGCCGCAGCCCGACGCCAGCAAGAGTAGCAGGATCGTGACAAACAGGGCCTTTTGTCTGCTGAAGGGCAGGACAGTATCATCCGTTTTGCTGTCGATGTAGTTATTGATGGTTGTTGTAGCCAGATCAAAAATCAGCATGCCGGCGAAAAAGACAACCGTCGGCAACCAGCGCAATGTCCAGCCACGCATCAGAAAATAAGCGATACAAAGCGTAAATGCGAAAACTGAAGTGATTTTAGTCCTGATTTCTGTATAGTTAAAAAAACTGCTGATCAACTTCATGATTACCTCTTGGTTCAGGACGCCGTCCGCATGGCTTTTCTGAGCAGTGATTCAAGATCATTGCGCTTGGATTCAGGCATAATCAGCTGATTGATGATCGTCCGGGCCTTACGTCCGTAATCCTGTACAACACGATGTGTCCGATCCAGTCCATGACTGCCGGTAACTGATGTATTGATGACTGATCTTGGCAATTTTTCACCGTGTGCTTCAGCATTGGCCAGATTGATTTTTAATACCGGATCGGCTGTCAGAGCAAATATCAATGGCAATGTTACTACGTTCTGCTCATAATCCGTCTGGACATTTTTCCCGGCTGCTGACAGGTCAGCTTCGAAATCCAGGCAATCATCGGTCAACTGGAAAATCATGCCAATGATATGACCCAGCCGGCTGAATTTCTGGCAATCAGCATCGGACAGTCCGCCAGTCACCGCACCGGCCAGAAAAGAAGCTTCGAACAAAGCAGCTGTCTTGCCGTTGATAATCCGGAAATACTGGAGCAGGGAGAGGTTGAAGTTATTGTTGTTCAGCAGCTGATTCAACTCGCCCAGGCAAAGAAAGGATATGTAATCCTGAAACCTGCGGTCAAGATATTGCTTGGGATCCGGCGCGGCAGTGACCAGGGCCAGGCTGCGGCTTAATAAATAATCACCGCAGATGACAGCAGTCTTGTTGCCGAAAGCTTTGCGCAGCGTAGGTTTGCCCCGGCGCAGGTCAGCAT
>DMJC01000184.1 GCA_003451915.1 Clostridiales bacterium | reverse complement strand
GGCTGCAGCTGCCTTGAACGTTGAGCCGGCCCGCATTGCCAAAACCATGGCCTTTCGTCTTAAAGACCAAGACATTCTCATTCTGGCGGCCGGCGATGTCCGGATTGACAATCAGAAATTCAAGACAGTTTTCGGCCAGAAAGCTCGCTTNNGACAT
The DNA here is from genome assembly GCA_003451915.1 of Clostridiales bacterium. GTDB lineage: Bacteria > Bacillota > Clostridia > Saccharofermentanales > UBA5734 > UBA8949. Next base: position 5,235 of record DMJC01000184.1, on the reverse strand, counting down.
GCCGCTGGCGGTGTATGTCCGTTTGGTTTATCTAAACCGCTGCAAGTTTATCTCGACAACAGTCTGCAGGCATTTGATGTGGTTTTTCCGGCTGGCGGCGGATCTAACACGGCAGTACGAATCAGCGTTGATCAGTTGGCTGATGTGACCCAAGGGATTTGGATTGACGTTTGTTCGAAGCGGGTGACCCCATGATTACTGCCTGCATCAAAGACATCGACTTGATATTTCAGACTCAGGCGGGCGTCTTTTCTCCATCTGGCATCGACGCCGGTACACTGGCAATGTTGTCAGTTGTTGAGTTCCGGCCAGATGACAAGGTTCTCGACCTTGGCTGTGGCTATGGTGTTGTTGGTATTCTGGCAGCACGGCTGATCGGGGCTGACCGGGTTGTCATGACGGACATCGATCCAGAAGCCGTGGCTTTAGCTCAGATAAATGCTGGCCTCAATGGCATTTCAGCTATGCGAATTTTTCAGGGCGATGGCTTTGCAGCGATAAGTGATCGTGATTTTTCATTGATACTGAGCAATCCGCCGTATCACACAGACTTTTCTGTCGCTAAAGCTTTTATCGAGCAGGCCTGGCGTCATCTGCAAACCGGTGGCCGCCTGATCATGGTCACCAAACGGCTGGCCTGGTACCGTAACAAAATCAGGGCTGTTTTTGGCGGGGTCAGGGTCTCACCGATTGATGATTACTACGTGTTTTCAGCTGAAAAAAGAATATGTGTCAAACCTGGCAAAAATGCAAAAACTATGCAGCATTCGAAAAAGTTGCAACGTAAAATTGATCGCAAAAACCGGGAGGGTAGCTCATCATGAAAATTGCCATTGTCACCGGTGGTAATAAGGGTATGGGCAAAGCCACTGCAGCTGCTTTAGCTGATCATGGTTTCCATGTGGTTATTGCCTGCCGTAACCAATTTCGTGGTGAAGCTACACTTGCTGATTTAATCAGTAAACCTGGACGTTCTTAGGACGTATTCACTTCACTGATCCGAATTTGATCCATGGATTTAATTGGCTTTTTGAACTGAGCGAACGAATTATCAGCCAGAGGCGACCTGCTGAATCTTTACAAAGATAATTCGCCTAATGCCTGAGCTGCCTGGGTAATGCTGTCAATAACACGATCAGCGCCTGCTGCTGTCAATTCTGCTCGGCTGAATGATGTCGCCACTGCTATACATGGCATGCCAGCTCTATGTGCTGCCTGGATGCCATTAATCGCATCTTCGATGACGATGCAGGATGTGGTATTTTGCCCAAGTGCCTTGGCTGCTGCAAGATATATGTCCGGTGCCGGTTTCTTGTGAACGACATCTTCTGAGCTGATTATGGTGCTGAAAAGCTGCGGATCAATTCCGGCCGCCCTAAGATTGGCATCGACTTTGATGCGGTCCGCGCTGCTGGCCAATGCCAGGAGCCGGCCTTCAGCCTTGAGATAGGCCAGGAGCTGGTGCACGCCTGCAAAGACTTTGATATGGGCGTCGACCATTTCGAGATATATCTGATAAACCCTGTCTTTCATCGCCAGTTCATAACGATGTCCGTACTTTTCAGCTACACCGCCGATATAACGGTCTTCGCCAGCGCCGACAAAGGGAAGAAAATCATCTGGCTGCGCATTAATGCCATATTCGGCCAAACCAGCAATCGCTGCTGCATTTATGACAGGTTCGGAATCAACCAGAACACCATCCATATCAAACAAGACTGCTTTTTTCATGTGTGCGATACCTCAATAATTCTGATTCAGATTCTCGCGCGGAGCAACCATCGGGCAACCGAGATCGACCCTGTGCATCCGAGGCTGTGCCCAGCGAACGGCGTTTTTCAAAACTTGTATGATTTTTTCGTTCTCATAAGAACGATAGATTTCGTGGCCGGGGCTGAAGTAAAAAATCCGGCCGTATCCGCGCTGCCAGCAACAGCCGCTGCGGAAAACCTCACCGCCGGCATACCAGCTGATGAAAACCAGTTCGTCGGGTGCAGGAATATCGAACCATTCGCCATACATTTCCTCTTGGCTGAGCTCGATGCAATCACCAAGACCTGCGGCAATCGGATGGGCCGGATTGACAACCCATAAACGGGTTTTTTCACCTGCATCACGCCAGCTGAGGGAGCAGGTCGTGCCCATCATCCTGCGAAAAATTTTACTGTGGTGGCCGGAGTGCAGCACGATCAGCCCCATACCGGCGAGGACACGCTTCTGAATGCGGTCGACAACTTCGTCATCAACCAATTCGTGGGCTATATGACCCCACCAGACTAAGACGTCGGTCTGGTCGAGGATATCCTGGCTGAGCCCGTGTTCAGGCTGGCTAAGCGTTGCGGTTCGAATTTCAAATTCTGTTTCATTTCCTAAGACACGCCGCAGTGTGCCATGGATACCATCAGGGTGGATCGTTGCAATCTTAGCAGCTTCGTGCTCAAAGTGCGCCCTGGCTTGCTCACGATGTTCATCAGGGATACCGGCAATGACCTGAGTCATATAATTATCATCAATGATTTCATTCCAGATAGTCACTCGGATAGACATTAGACCGCACCTCGCGTAATTTTCTTTGCTGATTATATCACAGATAGTAATGTTTTGGCGCTTGCCAGTTACGTTTTGGTGTCTGCTAGTTGCGTTTTGGTGCCTGGCACCAAAACGCAACTTGACAACTCAATATTTTCGCTTATTTCACGATTTAATGGTATAGGAAATTGCATTCTACGTATAAATTTTAGGCATTTTAACAACAGTTACGACCAGCAGACCGCAACAATTGCATAAAAAACTGAATAAGCCTAGTTGCGTTTTGGTGCCAGGCACCAAAACATTGTCTTCTCGATTGACAAATGTCCGTTCTGGTGATACTCATATAAATATGTCAAAAACGAAATCGTTCGAGGAACAGGAGATCGGATTATGAGCAGGGTGTACAATTTTTCAGCAGGACCTTCCATGCTGCCACTCAAAGTCTTAGAGACCGCAGCGGCCGAGATGACTGATTACCGAGGCAGTGGCATGTCTGTCATGGAGATGAGTCATCGCTCTGCAGTCTACGAAGCGATCATCGCTGAAGCGCAGTCGCTTTTACGTCAGGTGATGAACATTCCTGACAACTACAAAGTGCTGTTTCTGCAAGGCGGTGCCACAACACAGTTTGCAGCCGTCCCGCTTAACCTGATGAATGGTTCCGGCAAAGCCGATTACGTCCTCAGTGGCCAGTTCTCGACCAAAGCCTACGAAGAGGCTAAGCGTTACGGTGATGTCAAAATTCTCGCCTCGAGCAAGGATAAGAATTTCAGCTATATTCCGAAATTCACACCAGCTGATATCCGGCCTGATGCCGATTACGTCCACATTTGTTTCAATAACACCATCTTTGGATCAAAATTCCCCGAAATTCCTGATACCGGCAAGATTCCGCTAGTTGCTGATATTTCTTCCTGCATTTTGTCAGAACCCCTGGACGTCTCGCGCTTCGCCCTGCTCTATGCCGGCGCGCAGAAGAACATGGGGCCATCGGGTCTGACCGTGGTCATCGTCCGTGAAGACCTGATCGGCAAAGCCCGCGACATCACGCCGATCATGCTTGATTATAAGGTTGCTGCCGACAATGACAGTATGTATAATACACCACCCTGCTATGGCATTTACATCTGCAAGCTGGTACTCGAGTGGATCCGCGACGATATCGGCGGCCTTGAAAAAATGGCTGAGATCAACCGCCGAAAAGCCCAGAAACTTTACGACATTATTGATTCTTCAAAACTTTTCAAAACACCAGTCGAGGTTGCTTCACGCTCGATCATGAATGTCACCTTTGTCACCGGCAATGATGAACTGGACAAAAAATTCTGCAAAGAAGCCGAGAAAGCCGGATTTGTGAATATCAAAGGCCATCGCAGCGTCGGCGGCATGCGCGCCTCCATTTACAACGCTATGCCGGAGGCCGGTATTGACGCTCTGATTGCTTTCATGAAGGAGTTTGAAAAAAATGTATAAAATAAAGACGATCAACAAAATTGCCGCTGTTGGCATCAATCATTTTGACCCTTCACGTTATGAAGTCGGCAACGACGTTGAAAATCCGGATGCCATTCTGGTCCGCTCAGCCAATATGCTCGATATGGACCTGCCGGTCAACCTCAAAGCAATCGCACGGGCTGGCGCCGGTGTCAACAATATCCCGATCGACCAGTGCTCGAAAAAGGGCATCGTCGTCTTCAATACTCCCGGCGCCAATGCCAACGCTGTTAAAGAATTGGCCATTGCTTCAGCGATCCTGACTTCGCGCGACATCATCGGCGGTGTCAACTGGGTCAAAAAGCAGCCGCTTGACATCGACATCGCTAAAGAAGTCGAAAACGGTAAAAAAGCCTTTGCCGGCCCTGAACTATTCGGTAAAAAGCTCGGCGTCTTTGGTCTCGGTGCCATCGGCGCCATGGTGGCCAACACCGCTGTCGAACTGGGCATGGAAGTTTACGGCTATGATCCCTATATTACTGTCGAGGGAGCCTGGCGCCTATACCACAGCATCCGTCGCGCCGCCGATCCCAAGATCATCTATGAAACCTGCGACTACATTGCCCTGCACATGCCGGTTACTGCCGAAACCAAAGGCTTTATCAATGCCAAGGTCCTCGACTCGATGAAAGATGGGGTGCGTATCATCAACCTGTCACGTGGCGATCTGGTTAACAACCCGGATATGGCCGCTGCTCTTGAATCCGGCAAAGTCGCCTGCTACCTGACCGATTTCCCGTCCGCAGAAATCATGCAGATGAAAAACGTCATCGCGGTACCGCACCTCGGTGCTTCAACACCTGAAAGTGAAGACAACTGTGCTGTCATGGCAGTCAATGAACTGATTGACTATCTGGAAAATGGCAATATTAAAAACAGCGTCAATTTTCCGGATGTCATCAATCCCAAAGGCGGTGACGAGAGCCTCTGTGTCATCCATGAAAATAAACCAAACATGCTGGCTCAGATTTCATCAGCACTGTCAGCTGAAGGCCTGAATATTGAAAACCTGTCCAGCCGCAGCAAAAAAGACCTTGGTTACTCGGTTTTCGAGATAATCGGCAAATGCCCGGCTGCTGTTGTTGAGAAGCTCAAGGCTGTCGACGGAATCATCCGGGTGACGATCATTAATAATCGTTGAATAGTGACGGGTGAAACCTGAGTTAAGCTCGGGCTGGTGAACCTGAGCGGAGCTCAGGCTGGTGAACC
>DMJC01000221.1 GCA_003451915.1 Clostridiales bacterium | reverse complement strand
ACCCTTCACTTTTCACTCTTCACCGTTTACACATAATTGATCTTGAGTTCAGCAAAATTGACGCTGCCGGTCAGGTTGACACGGACTTTATTGTCCAGCCGGCTGGGTGGCATGCTGTGGATTTCGCCGGCAAAAGTGCCGATCTGATTGTTTAGTTCCCAGTCCTGCGGGATGTTGAGCACCAACTCGGAGAAACTGGCATTGATAATGATATTCAGGCCTTCAGGGCTGACTTTGCATTGGTCAAAATAAACCTTGGTCGAAGCAAAGCTGCTTTTGATTTTTGCCTGCTTGAGATTATCAGCATGAACATATTTGATGTGATCACCCCAACTGGCATCGATGTCGACGAATTCATTTTCATTCAGCGTCTCAGTCGTACTGCCGAAATCCTCAGTTCCGCTGATTTTGACATGAACATGACTTTTACGATGAAAAAGTACTGATAAGCCGATGCCGAGCAAGACGGCTGCGCCCAGGATCGGCCACAGTTTAAAATTGTCCGCGGGAATGCCTAATTCGGCCCGCCAGATCCAGGCAATAAAGGTCAGTGGGACAAAGAATAAGACAAATTTAAATTGTGAGATGCTGGAAACGGCAATTGCTAACAGCAGAACGCTGCCGATGATTCGTACGAGCGGCAGGCTCGTGCCGATGTCAATCCCCAAGCCGTTGAGCAGCAATGCTCCCGCAGCGATAATAATCAAAAGTCCCCAAAAGATTTTACCAAAAGTGACGCCATGATGTTTGTGCTCGTTTTCCATTTTAACCCCTCGCTTCCATTTTCCTGATCAGATTGCTGCGGTACATTCGTGAGCAGTAAATGACCTTGTGTGTTTTACGAAAGGCGATCAGGCTGACGCCGGTAATGCCTTTCTGAATCGAATAGACTTGTTGGATATTGACGATTGCTGAACGGGAAACACGGACAAAATTTCCCGGCAGGACGGCCTCGAGTGCATATAAGCGCATCCTGGTTTCAAACGAATCGTTCACAGTATGGGCAAAAACTCGTTCTGCGTCGGTTTCAAAGAAGACGATCTCAGCAAGCGAGAGATAGTATTGCATATCTCCCTTGAAGAAAGATGGCAAAACCGGGTGTTTATCCGTTGATCCGATTTTGAGCGCCATCGACTCAATTTCCGGCGTGATCTGCCGGCAACGGATGACGATTTCTTCCGGGTCATGCTCTCCAACTTGCTCGATTCGAGTCCGCATCACTTTGTCCCTGCCTTACAGTTTTGATTATACGCACCCCTGCGTGTTTGAAAAGACAAAAACGGTGAGTGGTCATTAATTTGAGGTGAAAGGTGAAGGGTGAAGCCTGAGCTGAGCTCAGGCCGGTGAAACCTGAGCGGAGCTCAGGTCAGCGAAGGGTGAAACCTTAGCGGAGCTCAGGTCGGTGAATGGATATGCTACAATGACATTATATTTAAAAAGGGGGCGATCTTTTGGAAGACAGCAAGCTTTTTATTTTATGGACTAATGCCGACCCGCTGACCTCGGAGAAAATGGTCATGATGTATGCAACCAACTCGCGACTAAAAAACTGGTGGGATCAGGTGGTTGTGATTATCTGGGGGGCGACGGCGAAATATGTGGCCGAAGACAGACACATCCAGGAAAAGATCAAAACCGCGCAGCTTGCCGGTGTTTCATTTACAGCCTGCAAGGCTTGCGCTGATCAGTTAGGCGTGACAGATCAGCTGGCAGATATGGGCATTGAGGTTATTTACTGGGGTGAACCTCTGACACAGATTTTACGTGATAATGAAAAACTGATAACTATCTGACGGAGGCTGACATGAATTATCGAACCGATCCGAAAAATGGTGAGAAGCTGTCAATACTTGGCTTTGGCTGTATGCGGCTGCCGCAAAAGAAAAACAGCATCGATATGGAGCGAAGTGAAGCCATGATCATTGAGGCTATCGAAAGAGGCGTCAATTATTTTGACACCGCCTACGTCTATCAAAAGGGTAAAAGCGAACAGGTCCTTGGTCAGACTCTGGCAAAGGGGTATCGCGATCGTGTCAATATAGCGACAAAGATGCCGCCGTTCATGGTGCGCAATCGAGATGACATGGATAAAATACTCAACAAACAGCTGCAACGTCTGCAAACGGATCACATTGACTACTATCTCATTCATATGCTGACCGATATCGGAACCTGGGATCGTTTACGGCAAGCCGGCCTTGAAAGCTGGATCGCTGATCGAAAAGCAGATGGGCGTATCCACAGAATCGGTTTTTCTTTTCATGGTATCCAGGCACAATTCATCAAGCTGATTGATGCCTATAATTGGGACTTTTGCCAGATCCAATATAATTATCTTGATGAAAATAATCAGGCAGGGAAAGCCGGTTTGTTATATGCAGCAGGCAAAGGCTTGCCAGTCATTATCATGGAGCCGCTGCGCGGTGGTAAAATTGTTAACAACTTACCGCCTGAGGTCAACAAAATCTGGCACAGCGCCAAACCAGTGCGAAGCCCGGCTGAGTGGGCCTTGCGCTGGGTCTGGAGTCATCCGGAGGTCACTGTCGTCTTGTCGGGCATGAGCGATGAAGCTCAGCTTGGTGAAAATCTTCAAATTTCAGAGAAGATCGATTCAGCTGCGACCGCACTGGATCAAGGTGATCTGGAGCTTTTTGATCAGGCCCGTGCGATTCTCAGTGAAAAAACCAAGGTTAACTGCACGGCTTGCAGCTATTGCCTGCCCTGTCCTGCCGGCGTCGATATTCCGGGCTGCTTTGCCCTATATAATGAAAAATTTGCTCTTGAATCTAAAGGATCAAAATTCAATTATCTTCGCAACACCGGGGCAATGACGGCTCACCCGGGATATGCCTCTTTATGCATCGAATGTGGCAAATGTGAATCACATTGCCCGCAAAACATTGCCATTCGTCAGCAACTCAAAGCTGTCGCCCGTGAAATGGAAGGCCCACTCTTCAAACCGATGATTTATCTAGGCAAGAAGGTCATGAAAGTGAAGAGTGAAAGGTGAAAAGTGAAAGGTGAAAGGTGAAGGGTGAACCTGAGCGGAGCTCAGGTCGGTGAAAGGTGAGGGGGCCTCAGCTTTTTTGCCAGCGGGAGTAGACCAGCGCTGAAGCAGCTGCCGGCGGCACAAGTTTTCCAAAAAAGGAAAGGATTCGATTTACAGTGCCGGGGATATAGACGTGACGTCCACATAACAGATGGCTGATGGTCATGCGTACCATTATTTCGATATGACAGGTTGTTATCTGTCCCCAGAAGCCTTGAGCAGCAATGCCCTGCAGTGCTTCGTGCGTGGTGGCCAGCCCGGCGGGGCAAAGTGCCATGACATGGACTTTCTGGTCTTGCAGCTCCCGGTTGAGCGCGATTGAAAAATCCAGCAAGAAACGCTTTGATGCTGCGTAGGTTGCTTTAAACGGCATCGGACAGAGCGAGGCAAGACTGGAGACAAACAAGATGTAAAAAGGTTTTCCCGGCCGGCGACGCTCAAGCAGACCGTGGGTTATTCGTAAGGTGGCAATGATATCCAGATTGACAATGTCGAGTATTTTTTGTCGTTCGATACTGAGAAAACCGCCCTCGTGGTCAATGCCCGCTACATTTAGCAGCATATCAAACCGCAAGTTATGCTGATCGGTGAACATCAGCAAATCATCGACATTCTGATCAGCGGTCAGGTCGCAAGCCTTAACTGTAATGCTGACAGGATATTGACATTCCAGACCATGTTTCAGCGCTAACAGATTATCAGTCTTCAGATCGGTTAACAACATGTTGTAGCCGCGTCGTGCGCATTCACCGGCTAAAGCCCGGCCAAGTCCGCCACTGGCACCTGTAATCAAAACATTCATAAGATCAATCCTTCACTTAACTTAAAAAGCCTTCTTGCGCTTTCGTCAGTTACATAGCGGCTGTAAGCGCGCTTCTGGCAATTATAAAAATACAGGCCATCGGGCGCAGGATTTTGACTGCAAAGCCAGGCGTATGTTTGAGCCGGCTTGTCCGGGTGTTGACCTTGCCTTTTACGCAATGTCCAGACCAGACTGACCAGTCCGCCGGTTTTCTTGTTGCCGATGTCGGTTCGGACCAGACCGGGATCCACGACATAGGCGCGCACACCGGTGCCAGTGAGACGGTGATTAAGTTCGAGCGCAGTCAGCATGTTGCATAACTTACTTTGCTTATAGGCACGCAGCGGGCGGTAGTGATTTTTAAACATCATGTCCGGCCAGTTGATGTCGAGGCCTCGATGCGAACCGCTGCCCGTGAACAAGATTCGGCCGTGAGCCTTGATCAGCTGTGGCAGAAACATTTTTGTGAGTAAAAATCCGGCGAGATGATTGAGCGCAAATTGCTGCTCATAGCCTTCTTCGCTTGTGGCATACCAGCTGCGTACACAGCCGGCATTATTGATCAAGGCATCAAGCCGCCCATCGCAGTTTTCGTCGAGATGGAGACAAATCAGTTTGGCCAGGCGGATGACTTCACGTTGCTGCATGAGGTCGCCTGCAAGGAAGCGAATATTTTGCCTCAAGCCAGGGTCGATTTTTTCAAGAGCCATAGTGCAGCTGACTGGCTGGCTGCCGATGCCGATAACATGCCAGCCGGCAGCCAGCATTGCTCTGGCTACGGCCAAACCTATCCCAGAGGTAGCACCGGTGATGACAACGGTTTTCATGAAACAAACCATCCCCAGACATGCCAGAATTCAAAATTGCCGGCCGTCAAGGCCAAGACGGCGTAACTCAGGACAAAACCGATGCCAAAGACAGCCAAGGCCAGGCCGGTGAGCCGGCGCAGCCAGCGTCGTGTGCGCGGCTGGAACTGCGGGATTGCAGCGATAGGTGGTGAAGCTGGCCGCCCGGCAGCGATGGCCAGGCAGCGATGGTTCCAATGGAAATAGGCTTTGATCCATTGCAGGCTGTAGCGCCAGCAGTAGATTGTGCCAGTCCCTGCGAACAAGGCCAGACCGAGGCTGCTGATACCCATCATGATTGAACCGGCTCTGGGGATGAAAGGAATCAAGCCGGCTGGATTGAAACCGCCGATCAGGGCGATGCCGAGCACTGCACTGGCAACTGCTGTCGCCCCGACAACGATCACCCAGCTTAAAAATGAAATAATTATGGCCAAGGCAAATAGAAAGAGAAATGACAAACCGATTGCAGTCAGCGTCTTTAAACCGTTGCGATCTTTTGGCAGCCCTGCTTCAGCCGGTGTATACTGACTGGCGATTTCCTGTGGAGCACCTAAGCGGGCAGCGATTTCTGCTTCGGGATAGCCATCGGCTAGCTTAAAACGAAAATGCTCGCGGTATTCATCGACGATTCCATCGACATCCGCAATTTTGCGAGCTTGCAGATGCTTTTCAAGATCATTGAGAAATGTGATTTGGTCCATATTCATCACCCTCCAGTATTTTTTCGATGGTTCTGGCAAATTCGAGCCAGTCTTTCTTTTCGATTTCATAAACCTGCCGTCCGGTTTTGGTCAGCGTATAATACTTGCGGGGCGGTCCGCCGCTGGCTTCGGAAAGATAGGTGCTGACAAGTCCGTCATCTTTAAGTTTCCTTAGAATCGGGTAAACGGCTCCCTCGGACAAATCCATGTGCCGGGTCAGAATGTCCGAAACATCGTAGCCGTAGGAGTCGCCGCGACTGAGCAGACTGAGGATGCAAAGTTCTACGACACCTTTTTTGTATTGGTTATTCATTAAAAACCTTCCCTTCAGCAAATCGTCTATATCCCATGCTCTACTACTATAGTAACAACAATAGTAGAGGATGTCAAGTAGTCAGTCAAATGAAAAATGAAAGATGAATGTTGAAAGTGAGCCAAAGAAGTTTTCGCGACACTTTTCATCCTTCATCCTTCATCTTTCATCCTTCATCCTTCATCTTTCATCTTTCATCTTTCATCCTTCATCTTTCATCCTTCATCTTTCATCCTTCATCCTTCTGTCTATTTCTCGATTCGCTTGCTTTTTGGCTTCGCTGTCACGTTTGTCGTAATTTTTCTTACCGCGCGCCAGGCTGATTTCCACTTTGACCCGACCATTCTTAAAATAGAGTTTTGTTGGCACCAGGGTCAGGCCTTCCTGGCGAACGATACCGTAGAGACGAAGGATTTCACGTTTATGCATCAGCAGGCGCCGGTCGCGTAAAGGGTCTTTGTTGAAGCGATTGCCCTGTTCGTAAGGACTGATATGCATACCGTACAGCCAGATCTCGCCATTGCTGACCGATGCATAGCTGTCATTGATATTGACGCGGCCCTGACGGATGGATTTGACTTCTGTGCCGGCCAGTTCAATGCCAGCTTCCATCCGTTCCTCAATATAATAATCATGGTAAGCTTTGCGGTTTTCCACGATCAATTTGTTTTTACTGTCTTGAACCACTTCAGCACCTCCGTGCTTTGCTGTTTATACATGTATTTATACACACTATCCACATAGTTTTCCACATTTATTCGTAAAATGCTTGTCCGGAGAGCCTTATTTTATCGGACTTACAGTTAAATCAGACTGATTTTTCCTCATTTCCCACAGATGAATACTCATTTATTTTTAATGAATATACAAATTTATATGAATATTTTCTGTCCAAAATGCTTACCACTCTTTTCGAATAATGTCAAGACTTGACTTTATTTTTCTGTCAGTTCCAATGAGGCGACGGCGTTAAGCGACAGGTCGTCGCACTGGCCAGCCCGCCAGGCATAATAACCAGCTGAGGCTATCATGGCGGCATTATCTGTGCATAGAACAAGTGGCGGGAAGGACAGGACGACACCCTGTCGTGCTGCCCGCTCTGCCATACAACGGCGCAGACAGCTGTTGGCAGCGACACCGCCGGCCAGGGTCAGCCGTTTGAGGCCATGATGCTCGACAGCCTGAAAAGTATGATCGATCAGGACATCGACGATGGCTTGCTGATAAGTGGCGGCAAAATCCTGCAAAGGGATGATATCTGTCCAGGCAGCACCCTCGCGGGCTGCCTGCTGCTGCAAACGGTTAAGTTGGTTCAGAGCGGCAGTTTTGAGTCCGCTGAAGGAAAAATCAAGGCTGTCCGCAAAGTCCGTACGCGGTAAGCGAAACGCGTCTGTCCGCCCGCCGGCAGCGGCCTTATCGAGCAATGGACCGCCTGGATAGCCTAGTCCGACAGCGCGCGCGATCTTGTCAAAAGCTTCACCGGCAGCGTCATCGCGGGTTCGGGCCAGAATAGTATTATGGCCGTAATCCTCTACCAGCACAATGTGACTGTGCGCGCCGGAAACAACCAGGCAGAGAAATGGCGGCTGCAGTTTGGGATCAGCCAGATAATTAGCTGCCATGTGCCCTTCAATATGATGGACACCGACCAAAGGCTTATTGGCAACCAGCGCCAGGCCTTTGGCTGCTGATATGCCGACCAGCAGCGCGCCGACCAGACCGGGTCCGCGCGTGACAGCTATGGCAGCCAGATCTGCAAGTCCGACACCAGCCTCAGCCAGTGCCTGGTCGATCACGGGTAAAATTGCCTCAACATGCATCCGGGAAGCGATCTCCGGCACTACACCGCCGAATTGTCGGTGAAAATCAGCCTGGGTTGCGATGACACTGGACAGAATCGAACGCCCGTCAGCCACTACAGCGGCAGCCGTTTCGTCACAGGATGATTCAATGCCCAGAATCAGGTCAGTCAAAAACAAAAATCACCTTTCGAATCAGAAAATGATATGGGTCCAGGACTGGTCAACCAGAATCAGAATACCCAGGGCCGCGGCATAAAGCGCGCAATACAGGAATCCGCGCCGGTTAAGTTTGCGTAACATGAACTCCATGACCAGCCAGCCGGAAGCAGCCGCGACCAGAACGCCGAGGATGATGTTGCCCAAGCCGAGGTCAAGCACAGCCGATCCCTCACTTTTGAGCATGTGGTAGACATCCAGGGCAAAGCCGCCGAGAATGGCCGGGATGGACATCAGAAATGAAAAGCGGATTGCTTTTTGCTGTTCAACGCCGGAAAGCAGCAAAGCCGTGATCGTTGTGCCCGAGCGCGAGACACCGGGCGCTATGGCGATCGCCTGGCCGATACCGCCGATCACTGCCTCTTTATATCCGATGTCATGGCCAGCCTTTTGCTGACGCCATAACAGTGAAGTCAGCAGAATAACTGCCGTCGCCAGAAACGAATAGCCCAGCATACTGCCGCCGAAAAGACTGTCGAGCCAGTCGCCGAGAAGTACTGCAGCGAGGACGGCCGGAATTGTCGCCACGACAATCAGCCAGGTCTTGCGTCCTAATATGTCGCGCAGAATCTCGCCGATCTCGCGGCGCATCACCCCGAAAACTGCAATCAAGGTACCGACATGCAGTAATGTGGAAAACGACATCATCACATTTTCATCAATATCGAAAATACGGCCGAACAGAGTCAGATGTCCAGAGCTGCTGACCGGCAGAAACTCGGTAATACCCTGCACAAGGCCAAAAATAAAAGCTTCTAAAAAATTCATGCTGCCACCTCCATAAGTTTCGCCATCAATTCTACCACAACCACACCACAAGGGTGATATAATTTGTTCGACAAAAGCAGACGATAGCAGACAAACCCGACAAAAGCCAAAGGAGCCGCCATGACCGCCAGAGCCGCCATCAGCCGTGCACCGCGCACACGCCGGACCTCCCGGCGCATCCGCCGTGCCGCCATCCTGTCTTCCTTGCTCGCTCTTTTGCTGATCACCGTTGTGGTCATCACACTGGTCCGGGCCAATGATATGCTGCGTCAGCCAGCTAAACCGCTGGCAACCTTCAGCAGCAATATCCTGCCCTCCTTCACTCCAGTCAGTTTTCCGACCCTTGACGAGCAAAGCCGGCTTTTCGGCTGGTTTTTCAGTCCTGAAACAACACCCGTCAGCACAATCATCCTGGTGCACGATCAGGGTGAAAACCGCCTGGAATTCGGTCTCGACAGCGCAAAGCTCTACGAATATCTGATTGATAAGGGCTTTTGCGTGCTGGCTTTCGATCTGCGCCGCAGCGGCCAGTCTGCCAGCCCGATGTCCGGTTACGGCTACGCTGAGTGGACCGATGTCCTTGCTGCAATCAATTATGTACGAAAAAATGCCGTCACCCGTGACGTATTACTCTATGGTTTCGGCAGCGGTGTTTCAGCAGCCCTGCTGGCAGCCGACCAATTGCCGCCCGCCGGCACAGCAGCCGCAGCGGCAGCCGGTGACGCCCGGGCTGCACAGGTGTTAAAAAAATATCCGGAAAATATCCAATCCTTAGGTTTTGACCAGTCCTATATCAAAGGGCTGCTGCTGGACACGCCTTGCAGTTCACCCGACGAATACATTCGAGCCGACTGCCGCGCTCAGGGCCGGCTCGGTGAAAAGCTTCTGCAATACACCGTGCCCTATGCCATCCGCTTTTCCGCTGGCACTCTGGCTAACACCAGCCTGATTACCATCCTGACCCGCAGCCAGCTGCCGGTCTTTCTGACGTATAGTGCCCAACCGACGGGTGTGCAGCAGGCCTCAGTATTGACCCTCTCTGATGAACGGCAAAGGCTGCACCCTGATATGACGATGATCTATATCAGCGAAAAACCAGGTTTTGTCAGCGGTTATACCGACGACCCCGATGCCTATCTGGCGGCGGTTGGCGCGTGGCTGGAGAGATTTTTTCAAGTATCAAGGAACAAGTAACAAGGAACAATTAAGGTGCGCCTTCGGCACACTCATTACTCGTTCCTTGTTACTCGTTCCTTGTTAATTGACTAAAACCTTTTCGTCCTGATCATCGATATGATCAGCCCGACCAGGATGATCAAGGCGACGACCAGCGCGCCTTCGAGAATGGCTGTGTTCAGCCGCTGCAGGACGGGGTCGTTGCCGGCTGAGAGGCTGGAGCCGATGATGATGCCGGCGACAATCAGCGCCAGGGCCAACAGGATGACACTGAAAGACAGGCGATTGGCAATACGGTCAAAGTGTTTCTGAACCTTGTCAATATCTTTGAGATCAAAGCGCAGGTTGTAGTCACTGTCTTCGAGCTTGTGCATCATGTCAAGCATCATCGCTGGTGCTTTCTGCGCCAGCGATTTGTATTCGTTTAGACCACGCAGGGCTGAACGCCGGAGATCGTCGATATCAAATGCGTGACGAAGCAGATGGCTGGCCATCGGCTGCATGATCACCAGAAGATTGATGTTTGGGTCGAGTTTTTCGGTGATACCCTGCAGGGTGATCAGGACTTTGGCAATCAAAGTCATTTCGGCCGGAATTTGAATATGATGACGGAAAGCCAACTGGAAAATGCTGGCGGTGAGTTCGCCGACCTGGATTTCTGAAATCGATCGAGTCAGGTATTCTTCCATCAATTTGTCGACTTCGTGTTCAAAACGGCGCAGGCTGCCGTGCTGACGGACCGTGTCAAAGTCGACGATGGCATCAGCCACCTGGTTGCTGTCTTGGCTGGCCAGACCGACAAAAAGGTTGGACAGCGCTTTTTTTCGTGATTCATTGAGTTGGCCGACCATACCCAGGTCGAGATAGCAGATCGAGCCATCCGGTTGAATCGACAGGTTGCCCGGATGCGGATGGGCATGGAAAAAACCGTCTTTGAGCACTTGCAGGGTCATGTCCTGACAAAGACGGATGCCGAGATCCGACAAATCGATGCCGGCTGCTTTAAGAGCGGCAACCTCGCTGATGCGGATTCCCTCGATGTACTCCATGGTCAGCACACGGCTGGTTGTGTAAATCCAGCGGATCTGCGGCACTTTAGAAACTGGAGCCGGTTGTCT
>DMJC01000118.1 GCA_003451915.1 Clostridiales bacterium | reverse complement strand
TCGATGATTATTCTTAATGATGAAACGACCAGTGGGTCATCGTCGACTAACAGAACTTTAATCATGAAGATTGCCCCGTTCTTTGCGTTTTTGGAATCGTGATGAAGATGACAAATCCGCTATCGCTGCTGATGTTGAGCAGTCCGCCGATACTTGTGACTCGTTCAGCTATGCTTTTCAGGCCGATTCCGTCGGAATCCCCCGCAATTATATGTGATGCGCCGATGCCGTTATCACGGATGACCAGCTGGTAAAAGCCGGGATGCTCGCGCAGTGTTATTTCAGCTGTTGTGGCTTGCGAATGGCGGGCAATATTGGATAAAGCTTCGCGGATAATTGAAATGAAAGCATATTTAGTCTTTTTATCAGGATTGATTTCGAGATCATAAATGAGCTTGACCGGACAAAAGCTGAATCCTGCAATCATTTCACTGATTTCCTGATGCAGATCGATCGATTGGTCGTGCAGGTCATGCAGACTGCTGCGGATTGAATTCATGCTGTCCTGGAGGAGATCCTGTAGCGTCTGCAGACTTTGCCGGGTTGTTTCATCCTGGCTTTCAGTTCGCAGAGCTCCGGTAAACAGCAGCGCCCGTGTCAGCTGATGGCCGACATTATCATGAATCTCGCGGGCAATTCTGTTCCGTTCATTCAGCATGGCCAGGTTAACCTCATAATCCTGACGTTCAAGTAATTCGTGATTTTTACGTTCCAACTGCAATGCTGCTTCCTGATTAGTATCCCGCAGGGCTACCGATTCAGCCTGCAGTTTTTGCAGCTTGACCGAACGGTTTTTCAAAAGCCAGGCCAGCAACACCAGCAGGATAATCTGAATGGCCTGATCCAGGCCGATAGCCTGCAGATGATAGATGACAGGAATCAGGATCAGCACAACAAATCCCTGCCAGCGCTGATCAAACAAGTCAAAACAAATCAGCGGCAAAAAGAAAAGAAAGCGGCTGTCAGCGAAGCAAAAGCCGCCATAAACAACAAAAAGCATGAGCCGTGCGGCCCAATGCTCAAAATAACTGCCTAAAGAACTGGCTGTGATAGCAACGATGACCGGGATCACAATGTAACCGACTCTCATATTCGGCGCATAAAAAGCCAGGCAGACGATCAGAAGAATAGCCTTGTCAAGCAACAGCACCATGAGACGATCCATCCTCAATGATATTCTGATTTATTCTAGCATAGTTCTGCAGACATATGACAATTGTCATGCCTAAAACGGTAAATATGGTAGAAATTTAGAGATTTGTCACTTTCGAACGAGCGCAGATCCTGCGACAATTGATGTGTGTAACAGATGTGAGGAGGAAGAAAAATGGTTGTTAAAGTCAGTAATTTAGTCAAACGTTATGGCGAGCTGATTGCTCTGGATCATTTCAGCCTGCAGGTTGAAGAAGGCGAAATTTTTGGACTGCTGGGTCCGAATGGCTCGGGCAAGACCACGGCAATTAACTGCATGCTGTCCCTGCTGAAGTTCAGTAAAGGTGAAATTGAGCTCTTTGGCCGGACCATGCGTCCTGATGCCTATGAGATCAAGCGGGATATCGGTCTGGTCATGCAAAATGTTGCTGTTTTCGATGAGTTGACTGTTCAGGAAAATATCAACTATTTTTGCGGCTTATATGTTGATGACAGAATAAAGTGTCGAATGCTGGTTGATGAAGCCATCCAGTTCGTCGGACTGGAAGATTATCGGAAATTTTTCCCCAAGAAACTCAGCGGCGGCCTGTTGCGTCGATTGAATATTGCCTGTGGCATTGCCCATAAACCGAAACTGATATTTATGGATGAGCCAACTGTTGCCGTTGATCCACAAAGCCGCAATAACATTCTTGAAGGGATTAAGGCATTGAACCGTGATGGCGCAACAGTGATCTACACCTCGCATTACATGGAGGAAGTCGAACAGATCTGCAGCCGGATTGCTATCATGGATAAAGGAAAAATTATCGCAATCGGCACACGTGACGAATTGAAAAGCAGCATTCGGGCTGGCGAAAAAATCACTGCCGAAATTTTGAATCCTTTGATTACTTTAGCAGACGATGTAGCCAGACTGCCACATGTCATATCAGCTGATCTGAATGATTCGATGTTAACAGTTAAGTCTGAGCAGAAGCATAACAACCTGACTCCGTTGCTTGACTATTTCCGGGACAAAGGCATCGCCTATGGACGCATTTATTGTGAATTGCCCACGTTGAATGATGTTTTTCTGGAAATAACCGGCAAAGAACTGCGTGATTGAGGAGGTGAGCCGACATGTTCAGACATATATTTTTACACCGACTGAAATGTTCGTTTCGTGACCGCCAGATGATTTTCTGGACGTTCATCTTTCCCATTTTGCTGGCAACATTCTTCAGTCTTGCTTTCAGCAATCTTAACAGTGGTGAAGCTTTTACCAGAATCCCCGTGGCAGTTATCGACAATGCAGCTTATCAGAACGATCCTTTTCTGAAATCAGCCTTGTCATCAGCCTCAGATCCGAGCCAGGACAGCAGCTTGTTTGACCTTCAGACCATGACAATTCAGCAAGCCGAACAGGCTTTGCATGATGGTTCGATCACCGGTTATTTCCAAACCGGTACGACACTGCAAGTGGTCGTGGCTAATTCCGGGATCCGCCAGACAATCATGAAAATCTTTGCTGATGAATACCTGCAAATTTCAGCAACAATCCAGCGGATCGCTGAAATACGGCCGGAAGCGATGGCAGAATTATTACAGCGTGTCAGCAAACGGCTGGAGCTGATTCGGGAAGAGAAGGCCGGGCAGGGCGGGATGAATGATGTTGTCATATATTATTATGCCTTGATTGGCATGACTTGCCTGTACAGCGGCTTTTACGGCCTGCGCGAAATCACGGCGGTTCAAGCTAATCTGTCCAATCAGGCTGCCCGCATCAATTTAGTTCCTGTACATAAAATGAAAGTTTTTGCTGCTTCGCTGTCAGCCGCGCTGGTCGTGCAGTATGCATCGATCTTGCTCCTGGCTGCTTACCTTATTCTGGTTCAACGCATCGACTTTGGCCGGCAAATCGGATTGATCCTGCTGACCTGCCTGACCGGCAGCCTGCTCGGCATCATGATCGGTGCTTTGATCGGAGCTGTCAGTAAAGCCGGTGAAGGCGTCAAAACAGCAATCCTGATCGGTGTTTCCATGATCTTTTCATTTCTGGCCGGCCTGATGCAGACTTCGATCAAATTTCTGGTTGATTCAAAACTGCCGTTCCTGCAATGGATTAATCCGGCAAACCTGGTCTGTGACTCACTGTATGCGCTTTATTATTACGACAACCTGAACCGCTATACCCTGAATACCTTGATTCAAACCGGCATGATCATCATGCTTTTCCTGATCGTCTACATCATGAGCTCATTCGAAAACTATGAG
>DMJC01000007.1 GCA_003451915.1 Clostridiales bacterium | reverse complement strand
AAGCCCCATTTCATCAGCCAGAATGCACCCCAGCCGGTTATGATTCAAGAACGTCAACCACTGCACACCCAACCGCTGATAAGGCCGCAGCAGTTGATCGAGCAGGGGAGGCAGATGAATATCGTGATTCGCTTTCTCCGCGGCGAGACCTTCCCGGAAAATTTTAAAAGAATCATCGTATTTGAACGATGGGTTGAGATCGCTGCCGTCTGTTCCGATGTTATTATAGATCAATGCAGCTACTGCTGGCGTTTCTGCAGAAAATCGTCCATCATCAGACAGCGCCGGCCGCAAATTGCTGATTTGCTCAAACAGAATTTTGAGCTGAGCTGTGTTTGCCGCTTCGACAAACTCGCCGTTCAGCAGCAGCCACTTCTGTTGTCCGACCAAATATTCCTCCAGCTGCTGCGGGCTGATTGCAAGCTGATCGCAATAAAACTGCAGATCGAACGTTAACAGACCGACTGAAGTCATTTGCAAGTTTGAAAAATCCACAGTCACTGCTCGACGGCGCGGAATGATTTTTTCAAAATCACGGTCATAGTAGACCTGCCAATCAGAAGGGATAGACGGCAACAGTTCGCTGACCAATAGAGGTAAATCCCAATCGGCCTCAAAAGCCAGGCTGCCAGGAACGATGTGCCTGTAATCAGACCATCTGCTGAAAAAGTCAATAACTTCCTGACCGTCAGTCCGGTCTCGCAGCAGGCTAATCCGATCGTTAACAAGGCTGCTGATGTTGATGTCCTCCGGGTCCAGAGGATTAGCGGTCATCAGTTTGCGGCCACGGGCATCACGCTTGGTCAGCCGTGGCATCAGCAAAATCTGATTATTCGTTTTTTGATAACGGAAATATATCTGCACATTTGTTTTCGTCGGTAAGCCGGATGATTCCGATTCATTCACAAGCTGCGAAAACCAGAAAAACCGGTCATCTTTCTGCTTGAGCAGTGTCTGCAGGGTCATGGCAACAGCATGCCTGCAAGGCCAGGACTGGCTCTGAGGGCAACTGCAGCGCCAGCTGGTCAGTTGATCCCATTGAGGCGAAAAAGTCAGTCGGACTGTATATTTGTCGGCTGCCCTGACTTCACCCCGGACTGACCAGTCGCCAGCGTCGGGCATATCGATGACAAGATTGCCGACCCTTCTGTTCCGGAAATATGCTTTTCCCCGGAGCCACTCCGCAGACATAACCTGCATCATGATCTGGTCAAACCGAGCTATCTCAATGGGTAACTGGCTGTCAATCATCGCATTCCCTTCAATACTGATTAATCAGCATGATTTTATCACATTTCAGCCTATAAATATTGCCTGATCTGGCATCTGAATGATAACTGTGATATAGTTATATGGAAAATTTGCATCAGCAGAGGGAATATGAATATGATTGGTAAAAATATTAACAGCGAGATTCTTGATGACATGAACGCTGCAGTATCAGGATTGGCCGCCAGCTGGCATATTCTGAAACTGACCGAAAGCACCTGGAATGTCAAAATGGCCCAACAGCATCTGGCCAAAATCACGCCGATTGTCGACAATCTCCAGGCGCGTTGCCAGGCAGCAGTCAGCGAGCTGACCACTTTAGCCGATCAGATCAGCCTTCACCTTCAGGGTGATGAATATGCCGGCGAACTCGAACGCGAAATGCGTGCAGCCGGGATCCAGTTCAGCGGCAGCTTTCCCGCCTACATGCTGCCGCCTTTCAAACTGAGCATCAGTCTGGATAGTTTCGAGGCCCGATTATCCCTGGGGCGTAAAAACGAGCGCACATCTGATCTGAACCCTCAGCGGCTGGCTAAGTGGATTGCCGTCAGATATAAAAAAATTCTGGCACGCAAGTTCAATGCATCTTCTTTCATGAAAGATCTTGTCGAGGCTTACCGCTTGTCCATCCAGCTTAAATATCACGAAAAATCAGTGGTCTGGGGACGCGCGGTTCCGATTACCGAAATTTACGAACTGCTGACCATCAAAGCCTCAGCCCGGCAGGACTATCCGCGCCAGTTCTTTATTTTTGATCTGGGACTGTTCAAAGAGACTGCCACACTTGAACTTGACAATTATCGGTTTGAACTTGGATTTGCCCGTAATCCGACTCGCGCGATGACGGTTGTCGACAGCAGCGGACGCGAGAGCCATATCAGCAGCCTGACAATTTATCTGGCTGAAGGAGAAGATTTCTGATGGCATTGGTTGTCGAAGATATTATCAGTCTGCGATCTGGCAGCGCGCCGACGAATCTGGAACTGATCCGTGACATGACCCTCGGTCAGGATGTCTGGCTCAGACGGTTCACAGCGCATTACCTGGATCAGTACTTACCGTCAGGCGGCAGCAAAGTCAAGGTGCTGATCGGCCAGGAAGGCAGCGGCAAGACCCATTTGCTGCGCTTTATCCAGCAGGCGGCCAGTGAGCGGCAATACACAACTGTTTTTCTGTCGGCAAAGACTGCCGGTCCCAAACTTTGCGATGTGCCCAACCTCTATCGGCTGGTCGCCGGTGCCATTGATTTTGATCGACTGGTTACCGGTCTAAGCCAGCGGGTTGCAGAATCACTGGGTTATGGACTGACGATCTACGATGGTGTTAAAAAACTGCTTCCCTATGTTGTCGAAGAAGGTTACGGGGCACCTGATTCTGCCAGGGAAATCCGCATCGCAACAGCCAGGATGCTGAAAAATGCCGATCTGAGTCCAACCTGTTTCACCAGTGTGTTCACCCTGTTGAAAGACCGTTTGATTACAGACGATCCTGAAGGCAGAAGAACGGCCATGAAATGGCTGCGCGGCGACAAACTTGACCGCTTCGAGAAACGCGATTCGGGATTGTTTGAAACTCTGCAGAAAACCACCGCCAGACGATGGCTCGATTCACTGCTGAAACTTTTAGTCCTGTCTGGTCAGCAAGGGCTGGTCGTCCTGATCGACGATCTCGACATACTCTACGAAAAATCATCAGACACCAACCGTTTTTCATACACGCCGGCTAATATCAAGGATACCTACGAACTGTTCCGGCAATTAATTGATGATACCGATCAGCTTAAGAATTTCATGCTTGTATTGGCTGGCCGTCGCAGCCTCCTGGATGATGACCGGCGCGGATTCAAAAGTTATGAAGCTCTCTGGATGCGCCTGCAGACTGGGTTAGTCCCATCTGGCCGCTTTAATCCCCTTTGTGATGTCGTTGATGTTGACGATCATCTGAAAGCCCTCGGTGATGATTTTCCGATCAGACTTTCCAGTCACCTGCGAACAGTTTTTAATCAGTATGGTCTTAGAAAAAGACCTAAAGAACAGTCTTTTGATAATATGCCGTCTCTTGCTTTAAAATCTGTTGTCATCAACAGTGTCTATTCAAGCGATGAAGGAGATCCGGAGATCAGCTATGAATAACCGTGAAGCTATTTTTGTGATCGAAGCCCTGCGTTCCGGCATTCCGACCCGGCTTTCAACCCGTTTGCTGCCGGATATCCGCGAAAATCTGACGTCCCGCATCGTTGGTGACCTTTCTGCTTTTGACGAAAGGATCATCCCGGAAGGCCGGTTGATCTGGGGTCAATATGGTCAGGGCAAGACCCATGTTCTCACCACTATCGAACATCAGGCTCTGGATCATAATTTTGCCGTCAGCCGGATTTCACTCAGCCGGGAGGTTTCCTGCCATAATCTATTGAATTTTTACAGCCAGAATGCTGCCAGAATCAGAACACCCAACTCAACGCTCGATGGCATACAGCATCATCTGAACCGTTTGCAACCGGCAGATATCAGCCAGTCGGTCATCAGCGAATCTGAGCGGTATGTAAACTCACTCCCCCGGCAGGTGCTGGAAGATTATTTTTTCGCCGAAGGTGAAGACAAAGAAAGACTGTATAGTGATCTCACCGGAACCCGTTTGCCTGTCGGCGAGCTCGGGCGCATCCATCGCCAGGTCCGTGGTTCAGCCCAACCGAACTTTAAATTTAAAGTCACCGAACATGCGAGCGCTTATTGGGGCCTCATGGCCGATCTCATTCAACTGTGCGGTTTTGAGGGCTGGGTCATCCTGATTGATGAAGTCGAGTTGATCGGCCGTCTTGGCAAGCTTTCGCGGCTGAATGCCTACCGGAACCTAAACTGGCTGCTCAATTGGTCCAGCACCATGAAGTATCCGATTTACACCGTTGCCGCCGCCGCGACTCGTCTGCAAGACGATCTCTGGTACGGTAAAACAAATGACGACCGCAGTGTAATGCCGGACACAGCACAGCTTCGTCTGGGCGACGATGCCGCCAGGGAAATGGATCGCTTTTTCCAGCGAGCCATCGATGGAAATACTCTGAAAATTCTGCCGGCCAGCGAATCCAGCCTCATTCTGCTTCTCGATGAAATCGCCCAACTGCACGGAGCAGCTTACCAGTGGCCCGCAGAACTGAAAGGTGCCGAACTGATCAGATATTTGGGCGCACAGCCTGTTCGGACTTATATCAGGGCTGCCCTTGAGTATCTGGATAACATGTACTTGTACGGCCAGTCAGAACTGCCCGGACTGGTCAGTCT